>NZ_JBBMFO010000017.1:0-44109 GCF_040096015.1 Peptoniphilus hominis (ex Hitch et al. 2025)
TCCTTGCCCATTTGTGCCATAACATTTGTTGTTAGTCCTGCCATAGCTATTACATCTGTTTTCTTTAATCCTTTTTTTGCTAACTGTATCCATAATGGTTTATAGTTAAGTGCCATAATATCCCTCTTTTACTTTATCCATTAATTTCTTCTCCTTAATCTATAAATTTCAATTAAAAAAGCGACTGAACTTATATATTCAATCGCTAAATGTATAATGTATTAAACTGTTTTAAGTGGGGCTTTTTATCCTTGTCACTTTTACCTACTAATTTTGAAATATAAAAAAACGATAGAGTTTTTAATTTCTATCGTCTGAGATTATCTAATATTTATTTTTCTTTAAATTGATTTTATTGTATAACTCAATAATTCTATTAATCCAATTATAAAAATTAAACTGGGATTCATACCAAACCCCAGTTTTTTAATTAGCGTGTTCTTTTAATATAATTTTGCCCCTGCTGGGATTTTGTCATCTACCATAAGAAGATTTAATAATTCTTCGCCATCATAATCACAAACTGCTGATAGGAGCATGCCGCAGGATTCTATTCCCATCATCTTTCTTGGTGGAAGATTTGTTATTGCAACAAGAGTTTTTCCAACTAATTCTTCTGCAGAGTAGAAGTTTTTAATTCCTGATAGGATTATTCTTTCTTCTTCTGTTCCGTCATCAAGAGTGAACTTGAGAAGTTTATTAGATTTTGGAACTTCTTCACAGTTTTTAACTTTTACTACCCTAAAATCAGATTTTGAGAAAGTGTCAAAGTCTACAAATTCTTCAAATAATGGCTCAACTTTTACCTTTGATAGGTCAAGTTTTACCGCTGATTTTTCATCTGCTACTTTATTTGCATTTATTTCTGCAACTTCTTTTCCTATTGGCTTCATGGTTGGGAATAAAAGTACATCTCTAATGGATGGTTGGTCTGTCAAAAGTACAATCATTCTGTCAACGCCAATTCCAAGTCCACCTGTTGGTGGAAGGCCTACTTCAATTGCATTGATGAAGTCTGAATCCATTGGATGAGCTTCGTCATCGCCTGCTTCTTTTTCAGCTACTTGTGCTTCAAATCTTTCTCTTTGGTCGATTGGGTCGTTAAGTTCAGAGAAGGCGTTGGCAAATTCCCAAGTGTTTATGAAGGCTTCAAATCTTTGTGTAAGTCTTGGGTCCTTTGGATTTCTCTTCGCAAGTGGAGAAACTTCTACTGGGTGACCAATTACAAAAGTTGGTTCAACTAGGTGTTCTTCGCAGAATTCTTCAAACATTTCTGAAAGAATTTTGCCCCAAGTGTCGTGATCTGAAATTTCTAGTCCCTTTTCTCTTGCAATTTCTCTAGCCTTTTCATCTGTGTCGATTTCGTTAAAGTCTACATCAGCGTATTTTTTAACTGCGTCGATCATGGTAATTCTCTTCCAAGGTGCCTTTAATGAAATTTCTGTGCCTTGGTAGTTTATTGTGTCAGTTCCAAGAACTTCAAGGGCTACATATTCGAATAAGTTTTCAGTTATTCTCATCATTTCTTCGTAGTCAACATAGGCTTGGTAAAGCTCAATATTTGTAAATTCAGGATTGTGTTTAGGGTCCATTCCTTCGTTTCTAAACATCTTGCCCATTTCATAAACTTTTTCAAAGCCACCTACGATTAATCTCTTTAAGAAAAGCTCGTTGGCAATTCTAAGTTGCATGTCAATGTCAAGAGTGTTGTGGTGAGTGTAGAAAGGTCTTGCATTTGCTCCACCTGCTACTGTGCCAAGGATTGGTGTTTCAACTTCCAAGAAGCCTTTATTGTCTAAAAATTCTCTGATTTTTTTGATAATTTGATTTCTCTTTATAAATACATCCTTTACTTCAGGATTTACAATTAAATCAACATATCTTTGTCTGTATCTTAGGTCTGGGTCCTTTAGACCGTGGAATTTTTCTGGAAGAATTTGAAGTGATTTTGAAAGTAGAGTGAGATCTGTTGCACGAACTGTGATTTCGCCTGCTTCTGTCTTAAATACAAGACCCTTTACTCCAACTATGTCTCCAATGTCAAGTCCCTTTACTTCTTCGTACTTGTCTTCAAGGACATCCTTTCTTGCAAAAACTTGAATAGTTCCCAAGGAATCTCTCACATCTAAGAAACAAATTTTGCCATGGCGTCTCTTGCTCATTACACGACCAGCTATGGAAACTTCTCTCTCTTCATCTTCTTTAAACTCTTCTTTGATGT
Source organism: Peptoniphilus hominis (ex Hitch et al. 2025) (assembly GCF_040096015.1). Classification (NCBI taxonomy): domain Bacteria; kingdom Bacillati; phylum Bacillota; class Tissierellia; order Tissierellales; family Peptoniphilaceae; genus Peptoniphilus; species Peptoniphilus hominis (ex Hitch et al. 2025). The sequence continues at coordinate 2,222 of NZ_JBBMFO010000017.1, forward strand.
CCTTTGAGCGAGCAGTTACATCGTAGGTTTCATTAACAAAGGGATCCTTGCCTTCGCTTTTTAATTCGTCAAGCTTTTGTCTCTTTAACAAAAGCATTTCATTTAGATTTGCATCTTCTGTTTTTTTCACAAATTGCCTCCTAAATAGTTATTCCGCAAATTTCGTATTTAATAATTCCGTCTGGAACTTCAACTTCCACTACATCGCCAACGCGATTGCCAATAAGTCTTGAGCCAACTGGTGATTCGTTAGAAATTTTTCCTTCTAGTGGATCTGCTTCTGCTGAACCAACAATTGTGTATTCGTCTTCTTCCATAGTTTCAAGTTCTCTTACCTTTACGTTGGAACCAATGTTAACTACATCTGTATTTAAATCTTTTTCGTCAATTATCTTTGCATTACGAACCATCATTTCAAGTTTTGCGATTCTCTCTTCAACTTGTGCTTGTTCGTTTTTAGCTTCATCGTATTCAGAGTTTTCAGAAAGGTCGCCATAACCTAGGGCAACTTTAATTCTCTCAGAAACTTCCTTTCTTCTAACTGTTTTTAAATACTCAATTTCATTTTCAATTTTTTCTAGACCTTCCGGTGTGAAAAATATATCTTTTTCCAAAATTCTCTCTCCTCAATATATAAAAAATAAGGCGTCAGCCGCCCTTTACAAAAACCTTTTAATCTAGGCTATTATAGTCGAAACTTCTCTTTATGTCAAGATTTTAAAGTTTTTCCATGATTTTTTCATAAAATTTCTCCAAAAAATAAAAACTCCGCACTTTTATGCAGAGTTAAAATTTATTTTAGTCTAAAGTTTCAATATAAGCTTTGATAAGTTTTATTATCTCATCCTTATCCTTTAGTGTGTTTAATTTATTTCTAACTTCCTTTGAGTCCTTCATGCCCTTAAAATAATTTGCGTAGACCTTTCGCATTTCAAGGATGCCAAGTTTTTCTCCCCTATAAGATATTTTTCTCTCAAGCTCATCTATCATTAAAAGAAGTTTTTCTCTGTCACTTGGCTTATAGTAGGAGCCAGTTTTTATGAGCTCTTCAATTTGATTAAAGATGTAGGGGTTCCCCACTGCTCCTCTTCCTATTGCTATGCCGTCAACCTTGGAATAATTTATTTTTTCTAGGGCATCTTCTGGACTAGCTATGTCACCATTTCCAATTACGGGAATTTTTACATTTTCCTTGACAGACTTAATAAAATCCCAATCAGCCTTTCCTGTGTAATATTCTTCTCTCGTTCTGCCGTGAACTGTTACAAAACTTGCCCCTGCTGCCTCAATATTTTTTATTGCCTTCATGGAGGAAATTCCACCAATTCCCTTTCTAACCTTAACAGAAACTGGCTTTTTTGAATTTTCTACAACAGCTTTTACTAGGTCATAGACAAGTGAGGGGTCCCTTAAAAGATGTGAGCCTGAATTATTTTTTACAATTTTTGGTGCAGGGCAGCCCATGTTTATGTCAACATAAGAAAAATTATAGTCATTTAAAATGCTGGCAGCTTCCCCCATAATTTTTGGGTCTGATCCAAAAATTTGCACAGAAACTTTTTTCTCCTTGGGAGAAATTTCTAAAAGGTCTAGGGTCTTTTTGTTTTCATAGACGAGAGCCATGGCTGAAACCATTTCCGTCACAGTTAAGTCTGCTCCCTTTTCTGTTGCCACTTCCCTAAAGGCTATGTCAGTGTAGCCTGCCATTGGTGCTAAAATTTTTAACACAAAATCACTCTCAATCTATTTTGCTATTTTTTTCAAATATAATTTTTAGCCCTTCAAGAGTTAAAAATTTGTTGATTATAAAATTATATTTTGAATCACTAGTTAACATAGTAGAGAAACCACCAGTGGAAATAATATTTGTATCTTCTTCCTTCCAATTTAGTTCCTTTAAAAGTTTATCTACAATTCCATCAATCATTGCAGCGTAGCCGTAATAGAGGCCTGATTGCATTGCTCCAACTGTGTTAGATTGAATAACTTTTTCTGGCGCAATAATTTCAATTTTTGGAAGTTTTGAAGTCATCATAAAAAGTGCTTCAGCAGAAATGCCAATACCTGGCATAATCAAACCGCCAAGGTAGTTTTTTTCCTCGTCAACTATACAAAAAGTCATAGCCGTTCCTATGTCAACTATAATGGATTTTTTTCCATAAATTTCAAGGGCGCCAACAGCATTTACAATTCTATCGGCACCAACTTCCTTGGGATTGTCGTACTTTAAATTAAGTCCCAAGTCTAAGTCTGCACTTACAATCATTGGGTTCTTATTAAAATATTTTCTAACCATAGAAGGAAGTGTGTGCATAAGGTTTGGCACAACGGATGAAATTATTACATTTTCAATATCTTGTGGATCAATATTGGCATGAGTTAGTGTGTTTATAAAAATAAGACCGTACTCATCTGATGTTCTAGTCTTCACAGTGGAAGTCCTAAAATCATTTACTAGCTCATCCCCCTTATAAACGCCCCAAGTTATGGAAGTATTTCCTACATCTATTACTAATAACATTTTTACACCTCATTTAACAAATTGTTTTCATTATATATTTTATAATCTTCACTTTCAACTAATTATTTACCCAATATTTATAATTAATCAATTTATTTTAAATGCGAAAAATTTTGCGTTAACCTTGTTGACAAAAGAGTAAACATTGTGTACTATATCTTTCGGAGGTTAATGATGAAAATTAAAACAAAAGACATAACAAAAATTGCACTTTTAGTTGCACTTATAGCTGTGGGAGCTTTTATCTCTATACCAATTGGACCTGTTCCCTTTTCTTTACAAAACTTTTTTGTATTTATGACAGGACTTTTACTTACACCTTTTTATGCAGGACTTACAGTTTTCATATATGTCCTACTTGGCTTAATAGGTCTGCCAATTTTTGCAGGCTTCACTGGAGGCTTTCAATCCTTTTTAAAACCAAGCTTTGGATTTTTAATTGCCTTTATAATAGGTGCAATTTTTATTTCTAAATTTGCTCATGGAGAAAAAAACTTTGGCAAAATTATGATCGTTCTAGTTTTAGCAGAAGTTATTTTCTACGCAATAGGTCTTCCCTATATGTACATCATTTTAAATAATGTAATGGGCACTTCCATGGGCGTGGCAAAAATCTTTTCCATTGGCATGATTCCTTTTATCATACCTGATATGGCAAAGGCAGTAGTTGCAGCTCTTATTGCGCCAAGAATTTTAAAAGCTATGAATAACTAGGCTTTTAAAGACTAAATAGTTTATAATTAATAGAATATTTTATGTTAAAGTCTCGCCCCTGGGCGGGATTTTTTCATATCTACTTATAGTTATATGATAAAAATTCTGTTATAATATCAAGATAGGAGGTTGTTATGAAAGATTCCAAAAACAATAAAGCTCGTGGAATAATAAAATTTTCAAGCCTAATAAAAATACTCATACTAATAGTTGTTGCTGCAATAATCATTTTAGGTTCAATGGTCACTGCTATTGTACTTGGTATTTTTAAAAAAGCTCCCCTAATAGAACCCACAGAATACAGAGCTCAGCTCTCTGAAACTTCTAGGATCTATACCAATGATGGAAAACTTATTGAGACTTTAGTCTCTGATGAGTTTAGTGAATTTGTTCCCTACGAGGATATACCAAAAAATTTATTAAATGCCATTGTGGCAATAGAAGACGAAAGATTTTTTGAACACAGTGGAGTTGACTATAGAAGAGTGGCAGGTGCTCTTGTCCATGACATAAAGACAAGGTCCTTTGACCAAGGTGCATCAACTATTACTATGCAGCTTGCCAAGAACTTGTACACATCTTTTTCAAAGAGCGTGGTTAGAAAAATCACAGACATCTACTATTCCTACCAAATAGAAGAAAAACTGTCAAAAGAGCAGATACTTGAGGCATACTTAAACTCTGCAGGCTTCTCTAAGGGTACAGTGGGTGTCCAAGCCGCTGCAAAAACTTTTTTCAACAAGGATGTATCTGAACTTGACCTTGCTGAGTGTGCACTCTTAGCAGGCGTTACAAACTTGCCAGAAAAGTACACTCCCTACAACACTCAAGAGATAAATGAAGATGATGACCTTGGCAATATTGAAATAGTTTTACTGCCAAAAAATGAAGGTTCAGAGCCAAACTCTGACAAAATTATTGAAATTTCAAAAAATTTAAATGAACTTGGACAAATAGATAATTTTGAACTTATACAAATAGAAAATAATTTAGTAGTGCCAGTAAAGGCTGTCTTCAACGAAACTTCTCAAGAGAGACAAAAATTAGTTTTAAAGAAAATGGCTGAGCAAGGTCTTATTACTAATGAAGAATATGAAAATGCCTTAAATGAAAAAATTAACATCGACATAGGCTCTCGTAAAGAAAGTGGAATTTCATCTTTCTACACAGATGTTGTGCAAAAAAATACTATTAAGATTTTGATGAACTCTGGCTACACAAAGGAAGAAGCCACAAATAAATTATTTAATGGCGGACTAAAAATTTACACACCAATGGACATTGACATGCAAAGGACCCTAGAACAAGTTGTATCAAATCCTAAATATTATTATGGCACTTTCACAGAAAAAAATGGAATAATACAACCACAAGTTGCCTCAGTTATTATCGACCAAAAAACTCACGAAGTTAAGGCTCTTGTTGGCGGTAGAAATGTAAGTGGTGGCAGACTTTTAAATAGGGCTTTAGTTCCAAGACAACCTGGATCTTCTATTAAGCCAATTTCAGTTTATTTAACTGCCTTTAACAATGGAGCCACTGCTGGTGATGTCTACCTTGACGCAAAGATGCCAGAAAAATTATTTGGTCACTCACCTAAAAATGCTGGCAGCTATTACCAAGGTTGGACTACAATAAGAAATCTTCTTCGTCAATCATCAAATGTTGGCGCTTATCAAGTTGCCAGAGATATTTCTGCTGACAAAGAAGCAAAGGCAAATAAAAATTCAACTTATTCAAAGGTCTACAATGACGAAGAGTCAATTAATAAGATGATTGACACCTTAAAATCTATTGGAGTCAGCACTATTGTAGAGAAAAAGGACAATCCAACGTGGAATGACATGGACTATGCTCCTCTTACTCTTGGCGGCATGAGCTATGGCATTAGTCCTTTCGAAATGGCTGGAGCCTTCACAACTCTTGCCAACGAGGGAAAATATGCTAACCCTTATGTAATTACAAAGATTGAAACTAACACTGGAGATGTCATCTATCAAGTTGACCCTAAGGAAAAAGAAATAACTTCTCCACAAAACGCTTATATCTTGACAGATATGTTAAAAGATGTCGTTAAAAGGGGAACTGGTCGCAACGCTTCTTTCCCAGGACAAGACATAGCCGGTAAAACTGGTACAACTACTGACAAGAAGGATGTTTGGTTTGTAGGTTACACTCCTTACTACACTTGCTCAGTTTGGATAGGCAACGACAAGCATCAAAAGCTTGCCTTTGGTTCAACTCAATCTGCCTACCTTTGGAAGCAAATTATGAAGGCTGTTCACGAAGACTTGGACAAAAAAGAATTTGAAGAACCAGATGGAATCTTCACTAAATATGTAAATGGAAGGCGTGAACTACTAGCTGACGGAACTAAGCCACACTATACTAATAAGTTAGGTTGGTATAGAGATTCCGATGATGAAGAAAAGAAGAAAGACAAAAACAAGAATAATAACAACAACAATGACAATGGCAATAGGAAGAAGTCCTCAGGTGAAAATGCTGGCAAGAAAAAATCTCATTCAAAAGCATCAATTTTAAATGAAGATACAAATGAAAATTAAGCTTAAGAAACTGGAGTAAAGCTCCAGTTTTTTATTGCCCTTTATTAATTTATTTATGATTTCCTAGGTGACTTACATAAAAAACTGCTAAAGATAGATCTCCAGCAGTTTTAATAAAATTTATAAATTGTCTTAGCTTAAGAATTTTTATCCAAGGAAAAAAGCCCCTAGGGGCTTTTAATGAATTTATTCAGAATCCTTTGCTTCTTCTCTGTCTTCACTGACTTCTTTATCTTTCTTTTCACTTTCCTTTTTGCTAATTATTTGTCGAGCTTCTTCAGAAAGATCAGTGACCTTTATGGAGTCGTCAATGTCTATAGACTCTTCTTCCAATTTTTCTCCATTAAAGATCTTTTCAAAGTCATTGGCATAAATTGTTTCCTTTTCCAAAAGTGCATCGGAAAGTGCCAAAAGCTTGTCTAGGTTATCGCTTAAAAGTTCCTTACACTTTGAGTAGCCTTCATTTATTATTCTTGCAACTTCTTCGTCGATTTCTGCAGCAGTTCTTTCAGAATAATCCTTTGACCTGCCAAGGTCACGACCGATAAAGACTTCATTTTCAGATGAATCATAATTTATGGTGCCAAGCCTGTCGCTCATTCCGTATTGAGTTACCATGGCACGGGCAATTTTTGTAGCCCTCTCAATGTCATTTGATGCGCCAGTGGATATGTCATCAAGGACAAGGGACTCTGCAACTCTTCCTCCAAGTAGAGATACAATGGAAGCTTCCATTTTTTTCTTTGTCATAAAGGAAACATCGTCTTCTGGAAGATAGGCAGTGAAGCCGCCAGCCATTCCCCTTGGAATAATTGTTATCATGTGGACTGGGTCTTCCTCTGGCAGAAGCCTTGACACAATTGCGTGTCCTGACTCGTGAACTGCAGTTAGCTTTCTTTCCTTTTCTGATACTACACGAGATTTTTTTGCAGGACCTGCTTGCACCTTAATTGATGCTTCGTCAACATCTTCCATTGAAATTTCGCTGTCATTTCTTCTTGCAGCAAGTAGGGCAGATTCGTTCATCAAGTTTTCAAGATCTGCTGGAGTAAAGCCAGGAGTTCTCTTGGCAATTACTTCAAGGTCAACATCTCTTGCAAGTTTTTTGCCCCTTGAGTGAATTTCAAGTATTGCCTTTCTGGCACGGACATCAGGCTTTCCAACATAGACAGTTCTGTCAAATCTTCCTGGTCTTAAAATGGCAGGGTCAAGTATGTCTGCCCTATTTGTTGCAGCCATTACTATTACGCCTTCGTTAGTGCCAAAGCCGTCCATTTCAACTAAAAGTTGGTTTAAGGTTTGCTCTCTTTCGTCATGTCCGCCGCCGAGGCCTGCCCCTCTTCTTCTTCCAACAGCGTCAATTTCATCTATAAAAATTATACATGGTGCATTTTTCTTTGCGTTTTCAAATAAATCTCTTACTCTTGAAGCACCAACACCCACAAACATTTCTACAAAGTCAGATCCACTCATGATGAAGAATGGAACGCCTGCTTCGCCAGCAACTGCCTTAGATAGATAAGTCTTACCAGTTCCTGGAGGTCCCACCAAGAGAACTCCCTTAGGTATTCTTGCCCCCATGTTAATAAACTTCTTAGGATTTTTTAAGAAGTCAACAATTTCTCCAAGTTCTTCCTTCTCTTCTTCAAGACCTGCAACATCTTTAAACTTTACAAGATTTTTTGAATCTTCCTTATTTATGAGTTTAGCCTTGCTCTTGCCAAAGGAATTCATCTTTCCTCCGCCACCGCCAGCTTGTTGCATCATCTTGTACCAGAAGAAAATCAGTACTCCCAACATCAATAGAGTTGGAATCCATTCAACAAGAAAAGAAGTTTGCTTAGTTGGTGTAGAAATTACATTTATCTCGCCAGCATCAGATTTTTCCTTTAAATAATCCTTATAAAAAGTATCTGATGCCTCCTTAGGTATTACAGTCCTAAAGGATTCATCGCTTTTTAATTTAACGCTGGCAATGGAGTCCATTCCATTTTGTAGGGTTACACTCTTTACATTACCCTTGTCCAGTTCTGTGACAAATTCAGTAAAACTTTTTTCATCCACTGTGTTTACAGGTGGGCTGAAAAATTTTATTGTAAGCACCAATACTAAAATTAGTACAATATAAAAACCTGCTCCTCCAATTTTTTTATTCAACTATATCACCCCTTCTTATTTTGAATATACAGACTCATCTAGTATTCCAATATAAGGAAGAGCCCTGTATTTTTCGTCATAATCCATTCCATATCCTATTACAAAATAATCTTCAATTTCATATCCATTGTATTTAACAGGTAAGTCAATTTTTCTTCTACTTGGCTTTGAAAGCATAGTGACAATTTCAATGGAATTTGCACCTCTTGACTTTAACACCTTTGTTAAGTAAGAAAGTGTGATGCCAGTGTCAATTATGTCTTCCACAATTAGAATATCCTTGCCAACAATTGAAGTAGATATGTCCTTTAAAATTCTAACTTCACCCATGGATCTTGTGCCTTGATAGCTGGACACATCCATAAAATCATATTCAAGGTCTAGGTCTATTTTTCTCATAATATCTGCCATAAATGGAACAGCGCCCTTTAGTATGCCAAGTAAAAATAAATCCTTGTCCCTGTAATCTTCAGTTATTTTTTCTCCAAGTTCCTTAACCTTATTTTGAATTTCTTCTTCAGTAATAAGAACTTCTTTAATATCTGACATTTTTAACCTCCAAAACGAGTTTATTTAAAGTATTTTTATCTATCTTGACATCTTCAGAAATATCCATGCCAAGAACGTAGATAATCTTTTCATCATCGCAAATAAGACCTACTTCATCCCTCTTTAACCTGTCAACTTTTCTGTCTATAAAATAGTCCTTTAACTTTTTATTATTATTCATGCCAAGAGGCTTAAACCTGTCGCCCCTTTGTCTACTTCTAATAAAAAGGCTTCCCTTAATTTTATCACAGTCTATAGTTTTTATAAAGGAGTCTCCCTTAGAAATTGCCCCATCTTTTGAAATAAAAATTTCACCAAAGTCTGTGTAATTATTACCCAATTTTAAGCTTGCTTCTCTCTTAACTGATTCACTTTTTTCCTCTTCAACAAAAACTTTGTCGTAGGATTTTCTGGCAGAGATCTTGCTGCCAAGATTGATGACTCTTCCGCTTTCCCCCAAGATCAAGTCGTAGATACCTAAAATATTGTTCCTACTTAAAATATTTTCACTGTAGAAGTTTTTTGCCAAGTATGATTTAATAATTTCGCAAGCTAGGAATTTGTTAAGCCCTTTCATTTCTTCTACAATAAAATAATAATCCTTGATGCACTTACTATAATTTTCTTCTACAAGTTCTTCTATAAAATCAGAGGCGTCAGAGGCATTTTCTGAAAGTCTGAGAAGGGCGTCAATAATATTTGGATTGAGTTCACTTAATTTTGGAATTAGGCTAAGCCTAATTTTATTTCTCGTGTAAATTTCTTCAAAGTTTGTCTCGTCCTCAACATAGGGCAAATTATTTTTATGTAAATAGCCCTCTATGTCACACCTTTTTATGTCAATGAGAGGCCTGTAAATGTCCTCATTGACTTCAGTCATTCCAGCTAGACCCCTAATACCTGTTCCCCTAATAATGTTAAATAGAAGAGTTTCTGCGCGGTCATTGGCATTGTGGGCAGTTAAAATTTTTCTTCCAAAAGAATTTTCCCTAAAAAATTCATACCTTAAAATTCTTCCAGCTTCTTCTGATGAAAGTTTATAAATTCTTGCAAATTCATCCATATTCACAGTCTTTGTAAGGCATTTTACCCCATAGTCCCTGCAAATATTTTTTACAAAGTCCTCATCTCTTTTGGCAGTTTCGCGAATGCCATGATTTAAATGACAGACTATTATGTCTAAATCAAAGTCATCTCTTAAATCCATAAAATTGTAAAAAAGATACATGGAATCGGCTCCACCAGAGACTGCAAGACAGAGCTTGTCGCCTTTTTTTATAATATTTAATTTTTTTAAATTTTCAAAAAATAACCTGTCCATAATAAAAAAAGTGGTAGAACTATCAAAAGATAGTCAACCACTTGCTAATTTCTAGAATTCCTCTTCTTTGTCTTTTGATTATATCTAGCTCTCGCTTCATCAAGTTTAGTATTGCTTTCCTTTAAGAATTTGCTCAAAATATCTTCAAATCTTTCATCAACTTTTTCATCCTTAGGCTCTTCTTTTTTTTCAAGGGCATCCTTAATTGATAGGGCAATTTTTCCCTTTTCGTCAATGCTAAGAACCTTGACCTTGACTTCGTCGCCCTCTTTGATGTGATCCTCAATATTTTTAACAAAAGTATCTGCAATCTCTGAAATATGTACTAAACCACTTTTGCCTTCCTTTAAATCAACAAAGGCTCCAAATTTAGTTACCTTGCTAACTACACCTTCTACAATATCGCCTGGCGATAAATCCATAACTTCCTCCTATTTATTTAAATCTTTATTTTTATTATTAGAAATTTTTTCTTCACTGGCAAATTTATCTTTATTTGAAACTTTTTCCTTGTCTTTATCTACATAGATAACCTCTCTAGGTTTAACCATGCCCAATTCTTCCCTGGCAACTTTTTCTACAAAATCTGCAGAAGAAGAATTTTCAAGTTCTGAATTTAAATTATCTATTTCAATTTTTAAATTAGAAATTTCTTTTTTGTTCCCAGAAATAATTTCTAGCTTTTGGTTTCTTATGGAAATTGATTTGCCAATTTTCACAGAACCATATACAACAGAAAATAAAATTATAAGGGCAAGAGCCACTGGGAATTTTTTTCTTTTAACCTTCATAAATTCTCTCCAATTTAAATCCAATTACCTTCAGTCAATTCTATCGTAAAGAGTTTCTGCATCCTTCTTGCTGTTCACATCAGAAATATCCTTAACCTTGACTTTTATTTCTCTTTCGCCAAGTTTTAAAGTAAGAATGTCGTCTACATTGACATCATCTGCTGGCTTGGCAACTTTGTCATTTATTTTGACAAGTCCCTTTTCGCAAGCTTCCTTTGCGATGGTCCTTCTCTTAATCAGTCTTGAGTTTTTTAAAAATTTATCTAATCTCATAATTCACTCCACTATGAATATATCAAAAAAACTAGAAAAATTCAATACTTATAAGAAATTTGAGTATAAAAAAAGAAGGCCTCGCCTTCTCTTTTATTACTTATTAACAGCTTCTTTAAGAGCTTTACCTGATCTGAAAACTGGTGCTTTAGATGCAGGAATTTTAATAACTTCTTCTGGATTTCTAGGGTTTCTTCCTTCTCTAGCTTTTCTTTGTCTAACTTCGAAAGTTCCAAATCCAACTAATTGTACTTTTTCTCCCTTAGCAAGAGCTTCTTGAACTGAAGAAATAAATCCGTTTAAAGCTTGTTCAGCGTCCTTTTTAGTAAGACCTGATTTTTCAGCAATGTTTGCTACTAATTCTGATTTGTTCATTTTATATCCTCCTTGAAGATTTTTTATAATCTTTTCTTAGAATTGCAATGTTTCAGAAAACATTAGGCACTCATTGGGCGCGCAAACCTAAGACTGTTACAATTATAACTCATGTTGCGTTTATTTTCTACATTTATTTTAAAAAAATCGCTATTTTATCCAATTTTTTATATATTTCTTCATAAATTTGTCGTAAATCTATTAGACCATCCCTGTCCTTTAATAAAATTAAGAAAAATAAGAGGGATAAAAGATCTTTTTCCTCTTCATAGTCCATGGAAATCGACTTAGATTTTTCTAAAATTTCTTTTTTTATACTTTCAAAATTTTCATCATCTAAATAAATATCTTTTTCACTAATAATAGAAGAAATTTTATTTAAAATCATATTAAAATTTTTGCCACAACTTCTTGGAATGTAGACACAGGACTGATGGTTGTAGTCATCAAGTCTTGGAAGCTCATAAATTTTTACCTCTCTAAGGATCTCCTCTGGGAGGCCTGCATTGGTAATAACATAGGCTAAATCCTCTTCATCATAAACTTCTTGCAGCAAGAGAGATAAATCTGATGCAATTCTCTTGTTGTAAACTTGAGTGATTAGGGTGTCCCTTCTTGTATCAAAGTCAAACTTATCTGCATCTGAATCTAAAAACAAAAGTCCATCTACTGCATCCCTTCCCACTGCTGCCAGAACTGGCTCAATAAAAGAAATGCCATTAACTATATTTATTTCAACTTCTCTTTCTATTAGGAACTTCACAGTTTTTTCTGCAACAAGAGGAGTACCGGGCACAAAATAATTTATGTCTTCATTCTTAGATTTTTCAATTAAAATTTCTACGATTTTATTGTAAACTTCGTCAAAGCTTTCCATTTCATCGTAGAGATAGTCAAAGGACTCATAATTTATCTTATTTTCTTCAAAAAAAGAAAGAGAGTCATGCCTTTCTGTCCTCAAAAAATTTTTATTTCCATTTTTCATAATTTTTACTGCCTCAAGAGTGAGATCTTTGGCAGAAGTAGACCCAAGTCCAACAACATTTATCATTTTTATCACCTCTTACATTATATCAGCTGTGCTTAAAAAAATCTTTTTTTACCTACACTTTTAGTCAAAAAAAGAGAGGTTGCCCCCTCTTTAAATCTTTTATAAAATTTTCTTCGATAAACTAAAAATTAATCAAAGCCAAATTTTTTTCTCATTATTTCAAGCTCTTCGTCAGTTAAGTCGCTTTCGTCTACAACTTTTTCTTGTTCTTCTTCAGCCATTTGTTTTTTTCTTTCTTCAACAATTTTGTCGTGTTCAGCAATTACGCTGGCAACAACATCTTGTGGAATGTCAATTGATTTCTTTTCTACTTCGGAAAGTTCAACTTCTCCACCTACACAAAGCTTTTTGCCATTTTCAAATTCGTAGACAAAAACTTCAAGTTCACCTGCTGGGTTCTTAATGGAAATTTTATAATCTTCATCAAGACCATCTATGTCATCTTCAAGATAATTTACTACTGCAACTGTGCCTGAACCGCAAGAAGATTCTCTAAATAAGGTGTCTGAACCTTCTACATAGACAAAGGGTACAAGTTCTAGCTTTTCCTTGTCAAGGAAGATCACTCCATAGGCCTCGTCCTTGTAATCCTTTTTAAGAACTTCAAGGGCATCTTGGACAAATTTTTCGTCTTCCTGGTCTTCAACAATTAGATGACTTATTCCAGGTAGTTGAATGAGTTTGTAGTCCCCACCCTTAACTTTTACAGTCTTCTTTGCAAGTGGTGCATCCATTGCAACATAAGCCTTTTGGTTTTTCACATCAGCTATTACATCAGTTGTTCCTTCATGACCACTTACATAGACTTCAATGTCAACAAGTCCATCAGTGTCATAGAAGCCTGCAGAATAAAGTCCATAGGCCCTAGTTGCATTGGCACAAAATTCTCCACCCATCATGTCCATTCTAAGTGGTGCGCCTTCATAGGCTGGTGAAATAAATCCAACTTGTTCAACATCCTTATCTATTTGTTCAATTATACACTTTGTATAAGCTTTTCTATAGCCTGGATAAACTGGTGCTACTACAAAGCCAGTAATATTACCACAAGGGTTAGCCCTAAAATATTTAAAACTTTTCTTCATAATCATCCTCTTCTCGAATCTAAACTTTAACTTACCTTTTTATTATAACATACTAAGTTAGTGTTTTTTACTCAACAAGCTTTTTGTACCCGATTTTTTAAATTTAACTCACTTATTTATTTTAAATATTTTTTTAGGTCTTCTACCCTGTCTGTCTTTTCCCATGGAAGATCTAAGTCATCTCTTCCAAAGTGACCATAGGCTGCAGTTTGTCTGTAAATTGGTCTTAGAAGGTCAAGGTCGCGAATAATTGCAGCTGGTCTCATGTCAAAGTTTTCCATAATAATTTTTTCGATTTCTTCGTCAGATAATTTGCCAGTGCCAAAAGTTTCTACATAGACTGAAGTTGGTCTGGCAATACCAATTGCATAGGCAAGTCCAATTTCAACCTTGTCTGCAAGTCCTGCTGCCACAAGATTTTTTGCAATGTATCTTGCGTAGTAGGCTCCAGATCTATCTACCTTAGTTGGATCTTTACCTGAGAAAGCTCCTCCTCCATGTCTTCCAAAGCCACCGTAAGTGTCTACGATTATTTTTCTGCCAGTAAGTCCAGCATCTGCCATTGGTCCACCAATTACAAATCTGCCTGTTGGGTTGATGAAAAATTCTGTGTCCTTGTCAATTAAGCCTTCAGGCACAACTTTTTCTACAACTTCTCTTATTATATCTTCTCTAATTTGTTCCATTGGAACTTCTGGTGCGTGTTGTGAAGATACTACAACATTTTTAAGTCTTAGAGGCTTGTCGTCTTCGTATTCAACAGTTACTTGAGTCTTGCCATCTGGTCTCAAATAGTCCAGTGTGCCATTTTTTCTCACTTCAGTAAGTCTTAGTGCAAGCTTGTGGGCAAGAGAAATTGGAAGAGGCATTAACTCTTCAGTTTCATTGCAAGCAAAGCCAAACATTATTCCTTGGTCTCCTGCTCCAAAGGCGTCAAGTTCATCTACTCCAGCTTCCTTAAATCTGTCAACGCCCATGGCAATGTCAGAAGATTGTTCTTTAATGGCAGATAAAACTGCACAAGTTCTTCCGTCAAAACCATACTTAGCTCTGTTGTATCCAATATCTTCTAGGACTTCTCTTGCTGTCTTTTCAAAGTCAACATAAGTGTCTGTTGAAATTTCTCCAGTTATAACTATCATTCCAGTGGATGCCATAGTTTCGCATGCCACTCTCGCCTTTTTATCTTCTGCTAAAATTTTATCTAATATAGCATCAGATATTTGGTCACAAACTTTGTCAGGATGTCCTTCAGTAACGGACTCTGAACTAAATTGCCATTTTTTCATTTTTAATTCCTCCATTTTAAATACCTTTGATTTAATGTATGAATTAATTTTTTGTCTTTATATTTATTTTGAAATACTAATCCATAAAAAAATCCTCACGCAAAAAGTGAGGACCATTAAACCTCATCTTTCAGATAAAAATCTGTGGGATTTAGCACCAACTAGGTTGCCGGGTTTCAAAGTGCCCATTCACTCCACCACTCTCAATAAGGTATTATTTTTAGTTGTAGCTTGATTATAACATCAATATTTACTTAGTGCAATAGATTAAAATAATTCATTAAAGAAATTCCTACAGGATAGGTAATAATACTCATGATAAAACTTAAAGTTATTACCTTTGAGGCAAATTCATAGTCAGATTTCATTTGTTTTGTGAAAATAAAACAGTTTGCTGCACAAGGTGTCGCCCAAAAGACATAGGCTATGCCCAGTTCCATATTTGTAAAGCCAAGCTTAACTCCAATTGGTATAAGCAGTGCCGGAGCTATAACTGTCTTAATAAAGGCAGAGATAAACATGAGCTTGAAGTCGGACTTTGAAGATTCAAAATTTAAACTTGCTCCAATTAAGATGAGAGACATGGGCGTAGAAATTTTTGCCACCATCTCTATTGCCTTGTCCACTCCTTGATAGACAGGAAGCTGCAAGAAATTAAATATTGCCCCAACAACAACGCCGGCTATCATTGGATTTTTTAAAATTTTTATAAAAATATCAATAAAGGAAATGCTCTTGTCCTCTGCTTCGCTGTAATAAGTTAAGAGGATTATTGCAGAAATGTTGTAAAGAGTGAGGCCAAAGGCAATTATGACTATCATGTGCTCCATGGAAGGCGCACCATTATAAATTATGTCTAAAATTGGAAAGCCAACATAGACAAAGTTTGAGCGATAGGCGCAGTGGACAAAGGCTGATAGTTTTTTCTTGTCCTTAATCCTCAAAGCCTTGGCAATAATTATTGAAATAAAAATTACAAAAATTACTCCCAAGAGTATATATGCCACATATTTTGGATGGAGGGAGACAATCCTTGCATTTTTTATGTCGTAAAATAATTTAAAGGGCAAGGCTAGGTAAAAGACTATCCATGTACCCTTGTCCACAAAGTTGTTATCTATGTATCCCCTTCTTTTTGCGAAGTAGCCCAGGAGCAATACAAAAAAAACAGGTGATACTATATTAAATCCCATTAATAAGTTTTCCATTTCATCACCACTATAAATTATAGGTTAAATATTTTCTCTTGTCGAGAGCCATCTTTTAAAATACAATAGACTTGGGAGGTAATAATATGAAAAAATTTCTAGGCCTTGTAGCTTCATCACTTATTTTATTTTCAAGCATAAATGTCTTTGCTGGCGCAAAAGTTTCAAGCCAAAGCATTGTGCTTGACGGCAAAGACACTGGCGTTAAGGGCTACAATATTGAGGACAACAATTATTTTAAACTAAGAGATGTTGCTGCACTTCTTGATGGAAAAGATGCTGAGTTTAGCGTAAGCTACGACCAAGAGAGGTCAAGTGTCATCATAAACAGCAAGTCCGACTACACAAAAACTGATTCTGATTTAAGTCCCCTAAAGGATAGTGACAGCGAAGTAAAAAAATCCTTTCACAATATTATTGTAAATGGAGTGAGACATTCTCTTAATGTCTACACTATTGACGGCTACAATTATTTTAAGCTTAGAGAGTTGGGACAAACTATTGGCTTTGTAGTTGACTATGCCCAAAAAAACAACAAGGTTACAATTGACTCAAGAGCAATTGAACCCAAGGCCATTTTAAACAATCAAGTTGAAATAAAAATACTTGATTATAGAGCAAGCTATGAAGATAAAAGTCTGGACATCTTAAAGGATCCAATCTTAGATATTGATAAATTTTTAGGAAATATCAATAATAGTATTCTAGCTACCAAGGATGAAGGACAAGTTAACGGCGAGGCGAAATACATTAAATCAGAAAACATTGTTGAAGTTCTTCCAACTTCTACTAAGTACAATGGCAAATTCACTTACAAGCCTTATATTCAAGTAAGTCAAGGCGAAAAATCTGAAATTTTCCCTTATGAAGGCAAATTTGAAGTTGCAAAAACTTTGGCTGCCAAGGGCTTTGATTCTACAAGTGAATTTGAAATCTCTCTTGGTGGAAAGACTGAAGATCATTTTATTAAATACTCATCTTTTAAATATAAATAAGATTGGGTATAATCTAATAGGAGGTGTTTACATTGGAAATTAAAAAAGAAATGTTAATTGGAGAAATTCTTTCAAAAAAACCAGAATCAATTGGCACTTTAATGAGCTTCGGCATGGGCTGCATCATGTGTCCATCTTCTCAAATGGAATCTCTTGAAGAAGCTGCCATGGTTCATGGTATAGATCCTAATATGCTTGTAGCTGCACTTAATAAAGATAGCAAAGAAGAAGCAGAAGCTTAATTTAAGCTATAAAGGAGAGGCAGAGGCCTCTTCTTTTTTTACATAATAACTTTAAGACTTTAATAAGGAGAAAAATATGAATAAGAAATTAATTTTAGCAAGCACTTTACTTTTACTTACAAGCACAAGTTATGCCAGTGTAAATAGAGACCTTGCAGTAAATGAGGGCTCCAAATATATTGAAACAGATGAGGCAGTGACCCTTGAAGTGACAGAGGCTGAAAAGAAAAAAGTTGAAGAAATAAAAAAGATTTTTAGCATCACTGGAAATTATGAAAGCTTTACTATTTCAAGTGACCCAATGAATAGTGATAGTGGAAGTGACTACTTAAATAAGCTCATAAAAAATAAGTCCATCACAACTTACAGGTGGTCTGACGAAAAGCTAGGCGAGGTCAGCGTCTCCTACACTAGCGATGGAGAATTTATTTCCTATAATAAGTGGACAAGATCTGAGGAGCAAAATAATAAGGAAAAATATTCAAAGGATGACGCTCTAAAGGCTGCAGAAAATATTTTAAAGAAGGCAATAAAGGATTTTGACAAGAAATATATTTTATCCGATTATAGTCTCCGTCCTGGCAGTGATTATATAGAGCTAACTTATCAAAGACTTTTAGCTGGACTTCCTCTTGCTGATAATTATTTGAATGTAAGCTTTTCATCTGAGACAGGCGAAATAAGTGACATAATTCTCATGGGAGATAAATCCTATGCCATAACATTTTTAAGGGACAAGGACTTTAAGGGGGAGGCAAAAATTAGTCCTGAAGATGCAGAAAAAATATTTTTAGAACAATCGCCCCTCACTCTCTCCTACAAGGTGACTAGGAATGGCAAGTCTGTAGAAAAAGTTTTTTCAAGTGATGTAGTGGATATTGATGCCCTTACGGGTAAGGTTTTTAAAAATAATTTAAGAGATCCCTACACGCCTTATACTAAAGAAGAGGCAAAGGATTCAGGTGCCTTAAGTGAAGTTGAAGTGAAAAAAATTGACGGCCTTAAGGATTTAAAGAAAAAGTCAGAGGCAAAAAGTAAGGCTCTTGAAATTGTAGGCAAGTCTTATACAGTTGAAAGTATTTCCCTAACTTCCGACAAGGATAATTATTATTACAGAATAAATCTTGAAAATGAAAAAAATCCTGGCAGCCTTGTATTAAATGCCAAGACTTTAAAATTAGTGGGCTTAGATATTTGGAATGACAAAAGAGATGTCAAGACTAAGGTCACTGATGAAGAAGCTAAAAAAATTGCCCTTGACTTCCTAGAAAAATATGGCGACAAGACTGAACTTAATTTAGGAAAAATTGATGTAAAGAAATTTGACTACCTTACTATCCTTAACATACCAAGGTATGTTAACTCTCTTCCTGTATTAGGTGAAGCCTTAATTATTGCTGTTGACGACGAGAAAAATGTTGTAACTTATGAAAAAGATTTTTCAACAGCAGATTTTAAGAAGGCAAAAGATATAGCTCTTACAAAGGATGAGGCAAATAAAATTTATCTAAATTCTAAAAACTTTGGCCTAAAGTATGAAATGACTGAAAAGGGTCCTAAGCTTCTCTATGGAAAAATAAAAAATATTGTGCCTCTAGTTGGCGAAGATAAAATTTTGCGAGACAAATTTGGAAATATAGTTAACTTTAAGGAACAAATATCCTATGAAGACTTTGATAAGGCAAGGGATAAGGATGCAATAAATTCTTTAAAGGACATGGAAATTGGAACTATTGGCAAAAAATTAGCTGACAAAATAACTTACAAGGAATTTTTAAGTCTCCTTAATGGAAGATACCAAGGTGACTATTACGACTTTGATCGCTATGATTTAGATGGGGATAAAGTAAAAGACAAGAAAATTTCTGAAAAAGATGCCATAAAAATTTTAGTAATATACAAGAGCTTTGAGGACTTCACAAAGGCCAAGGGAATTTTTAAGGAGGACATCTTTAAAAATCAAAAATCCCTAGGCGACTATGAAAATTATTATATTATTGCCAAGGGCTTTGGCTACATTGATAAGGAAATAAATCCAGATAAAGAACCAAGTCTTGAGGAAATTTTATACCTTATCTATAACTCAATAAAGTAATTGTAATTCTTTTGTAATTGCAAGTTTACTCCCACTGATGTATATTATCAGTGGGAGGTTTTTTATGACCCAAACAAAATACGATGCAAAGGCTTATGCAAATAAGAATTCAAATTATGATAAGAGAAAAAAATTAAGAAGGCAAAAAGCAAGAAGGCGAAAGAGAATAAGACAGACCATTTCTATTTCAATTTTTGCCCTAATATTTATTTTTATATTTTCAAAGATCTTTTCTGCAATAAACAAACCAAAGGATGAAATTTCTCCTGCCCTTATGTGGTACTATGCCAATGAAATTAATAAGGACAGACCGAGAAAATACTATTACGATCCTGAATATATTTCCAATGTAGCACTAGATCCTCTACTTCGCATGGAAGATGAATTTATAGTTAAGGGCTCAAATCACTTGAAGAAAGCTGACAAATATGCCTACGACACAAAGGAAATTCGCCAATACATCAAAAAAAATAATTATGGCGGCGACAAAAAAATTGTATTTTTAACCTTTGACGATGGACCAAACAATACTATAACTCCACAAGTTTTAGATATACTAAAAAAAGAAAATGTTCGTGCTACTTTTTTCTTAGTAGGCAAGTCCATTGGAGATAAGACTGCAGGTCAAGTTCGCAAAATTTTAAGAAATGGTAATGCCATTGCCACCCACTCCTTTAGTCACGACTACGACTATCTCTATCCAGGAAGAGTAGTTAGCCCTGAAAGAGTTTATGAAGAAATTGCAAAAACTAATGAAAGGCTAAAAAATATTCTAGGACCTGACTTTCACTCCAGCGTCTTTAGGTATCCTGGCGGCGAAATGTCTTGGCAAAACACAGAGGCAAGTAATGCCCTCTTGGAATCTAATGGCATACACTGGATTGACTGGAACTCACTTGTCGGCGATGCAGAAAAAAAATCTGTGAGACCAACTACAGTAAATGGTTTTGTATCTTATCTTGATAAAAGTCTTAATGAAAATAAAAATACAAAAATTGCAGTTGTCCTTGCCCATGATGCAATTAATAAGCAGCTTACAGCCGATTCCCTAAGCTCTGTAATAAAATATTTTAAAGACAGAGGTTATGAGTTTGGAGTTTTAAAATAATTTCAAGCTTATACAAGAAATTCATAAAAAATAAGAGGACTGATTTCAAATGATTAAAAAAAAGAAAATAATTAAAATCGGATTTTTGTGTTTCTATTACTTGTTATTTGTAAACTGTTTTGGATTAATCTCTGAAAATTTTTCAATTTTTCCAAATTGGAGTTTATTGATTAATTATCTTGGTCTTAGCACAAAAGAATTAAGCATATTTTATAATTTTAATTTTTCTATTTTTACTTTAATCCAAATTATAACTTTAATCACACAAATAATTTCCATAATTATTGGAATACTTATTATTGTTGAAGTTTCTAAATTGTATAGTTCTTTTAAAGAATAGTTTTAGTTTTGTTTTTATGGCAAATTTTAAGAGGGAAGATTTACTTATCTCCCCTCTTATTTTTTATACATAATTTAATTTTATCTAATTCAAATTAAAGTGAATTTTTAATTTTTTCTGCTCTTTCAATTAATTTATCTTTTCCTAAAAGATAAATAATATTTTGCATTTCTGGTCCGTGAACATTTCCTGAGATGGCAGCTCTTACTGGCATGTAAAGTTTTTTGCCCTTTACTCCAGAATCCTTTTGCACCTCTTTCATTAGTCCCTTGGCAGTTTCCATGTCTATTTCATCATGAGATTCTACAATTTTTATAAAGGAATCTAAAAGCCCAGGCACATGTTCTTGCCCAAGTTCTTCCTTAGCTGAATCTTCTGTTATTTCAATGTCGCCAAATAAGAAGTCAATGTGCTTTGGTATGTCTTCTAACTTGTCGCAAGCTTCTCTCACTGTGTCAATTAAAATCTTATACCATTCAAAGTTTCCTCTAATTTCCTCTTCAGTCAATAGTCCTGATTTTGTCACAAATGGAATTGAAAGCTCAGCTAACTTATCTAAATCGTAGGACTTCATATAGTGAGAGTTAACCCAGTTTAACTTGTCTGTGTCAAAAATTCCTCCAGACTTCCCTACTCTTTCAAAGGAGAATTTTTCTATTAATTCATCCATTGTCATAATTTCTTCCCCATCTTCTGGTGACCAACCAACAAGGGCAAGGTAATTTACAATTCCTTCAGGCAAATATCCTCTATTTCTAAAGTCTTCAACGGAAACATCACCTTGTCTCTTGGAAAGTTTTTTTCTGTCCTTATTTAAAACTGTTGGAAGGTGAACAAATTCTGGCGCTTCCCAGCCAAAACATTCATACATAAAGACATGCTTTGGAGTTGATGGTAGCCATTCTTCTCCCCTTACAATGTGAGTGATGCCCATTAGGTGGTCATCAACAATTACAGCCAAGTGATAAGTTGGGAATCCGTCAGATTTCATCAAAACTTGGTCGTCAATTTCGTCTGTGTTTATTGTAACTTTTCCACGAACTGCATCGTGAAAAGTTATATCCTTATTTTTAGAAAGTTTTAGTCTAACAACATAATCTTCCCCTGCTGCAACTCTCTTCTTTGCCTCTTCAAGAGGAATGCCACGGCAAAGTCCATCGTACTTAGGCACTTTTCCCTTAATTCTTTGTTCTTCACGAAGATTATCTAGTCTTTCCTTGGAACAGAAACAATAATATGCAAAGCCCTTTTCAATTAGTTCATCAACATATTTTTGATAAATTTCTAGTCTGTTTGATTGGATGTAAGGACCGCAGTCGCCTACATCTGTTATCTTTCCATCTTTTACAAAGACACCTTCATCGTGAGTGATGCCTGCCCATTCAAGGGATTCAATTAGGTTTTCTATGGCACCTTCCACATATCTTGTCCTATCTGTATCTTCTATCCTCAAAACAAACTTGCCGCCATTTTTCTTGGCAAATAAATAATTGTATAGGGCAGTTCTTAGTCCACCAATGTGTAAATAACCTGTTGGTGATGGTGCAAATCTTACTTTAATATCTGACATTTTTTCTTCCTCTCTCCTTATTTTGCTGTGATTTCTATTACTTGATAGTAGGCCCAATGTTTTCTGTTTATATCTTTAAATGGGTTCTTTGAATATTTATCTAAGAAAGACTTGTTTATCTTTCTATCTAAAACTTTGTTAAAAATTGTGGCAGCCTCTGCCCTTGTGATCTTATCATTTGGTTTAAATTCATTTTTAGATTTACCAACCATGATGCCCTGACTTGAAAGTGTGTTAATGGCATCTCTTGCCCAGAAGTTTTCCTTTACATCCTTAAAGTCAATGGGATTATTGCCCATTGGAAGCTTCAAATAATTTGCCATCATGCTGGCAAATTGTGCCCTTGTCATGGCTTCCCTTGGTCTAAAAGTTCCATCATCATAGCCAGAAATTAAACCAGCCTTTTCTATAAAGACAATATTGTCGTAAAACCAGTCGCTTTCCTTTAAATCTCTAAAGGAAGAAATATCATTGGCAGATGCCTTGTCATCTATTACCCTTTTTAGAACTGAAGCAGCTTCAGCCCTTGTGATTTTTTCGTCGGGAGCGAATTTATCCTTGGCAATACCTGACATATATGGAAGTCTAATTACTTCAATGGACTTTTGAAGTTCCTCAAAGGATTTATTTATTTCATCAGAGGACACTTCACTTTTTACAACAACATATTCAGCTGATGCAATGGCAGCGCGAATTCTTCTTTCATTTTGAATGCTTGCCTTGGCTGTTGAAAGATTTTTTGCAAAATCAACATAATCTGTCAACTTTTCAAGAGTCTTAATAATGCTGTAAAGTTCCTTTTCATCGTTGTTGTCATTAACAAGTTCAGTGGATTTCTTTGATTCAAGCTTTGCCTTGACAATATAATCTAAGCTCGCCTCTTTTTCCTTATTTGCAGCAACAATTCTAATTAAAGAACCTTCTTTCAAATCTAAATTTTCAATTTTAAAATTGCCTTCCCCATCAGAAATAGCGTTGGCAACAACTTTTTTGTCAATGGCAAGTCTAACCATGGCATTTTTTTCAGTCACTCCAACAATTTCACTAGAGCCATCGTAGACATCCTTTATAGAAAGAACGCCATTTTGCGTCTTAGTAGAAGACTCAAGGTTTTTTTGGTCGCTCTTTGTTTCTCCAGCCTTGTCCACAAAACTTAGGACAAAGGAATTTTTAAGATTGGAGCTTGAACCAACATCATTTTTAACCCTAGTGTCGATTTCAAGATTTAATTTGTCACCCTTGATGACAGAAAGGTCGTTGGCATTTATAGTGACAATATTTTGGTCCTTGCCCTTAATAGACGTCTCTCTAATGTCAAGTTTACCTTGAGACTCTTCTCCTTCTAAAAGCTTTGTGCCCTTAACCTCAATTGCCTTGTCAAACAAAAGAGTAACAGAGAAAGATGAATATTTTTCCTTGTAATTATTTGGCAAATTGACAATTAAATTGTACTTCAAAGAGTCGCCACTCTTCACTTCAGAAAGAGCAGGTTGCTCCAAGACAACTTGAATGTCTTCAGCTGCAAAAACATTTATAAAAAGCGTAAAAGTCATAAGTATGTATAAAAACATTTTTTTCATTAAAAACGCCCCCTTAATACTTTAATTATACTAAAGGGGCTTAAACAATTCAATAAATGAGTCTTTAAAGATTAAAAAGCTAGTATTGGTCTTAAATATCTAAGTGTAAAAATAAGTGCCAAGATATACATTACAGGGCTAACTTCTTTGCCACGACCTGTTGCTACTTTTAATATTACATAGGAAATCATACCAACTGAAATGCCTTCTGCAATTGAATAGGCAAAGGGCATTGTAACCATTGTCAAAAATGCTGGCACTGATTCTGTGTAGTCGTCTAATTTTATTTGGTTAATTGGACTGATCATAAATAGTCCTACCATTACTAGGGCAGCTGATGTTGCTTGGGCTGGCACAATAGAAAATATTGGGAATAAAAATAGTGATAAGAGGAAGAAGAAGGCACATGATAGTGATGTAAGTCCTGTTCTACCTCCGTCAGCTACACCTGATGCTGATTCAACAAAAGTTGTAACTGTAGATGTTCCAAGAAGTGCTCCCACAACTGTACCAATGGCATCAGATAAAAGGGCACGACCAACTCCCGGAAGATTTCCATCTTCGTCAATTAAGCCTGCCTTTGTGGCAACGCCAGTTAGGGTTCCCACTGTGTCAAATAAGTCTACAAATAAAAATGTAAACATTACTGAAAACATGTCAAAGGTAAATAAATCCCCCCAGTGAAGTTTAAAGGCAACAGGAGCAAGTGATGGTGGAAGTGAAAATAACATTCCTCCTGGAAGATGTGTAACTCCTAAAATAAGTGCAAGGACAGTTCCCGTTACTATTCCATATAAAAGTGCACCCTTGACATTTTTTGCTGTTAAAAGAGCCATAACCATTAGTGAAACTATAAATACTACTGAAGGTCTTGATGCAATTTCTCCGAGGGCAACAAGAGTTGCGTCGTTATTTACAATAATTCCTGCTGACGTAAGTCCAACTAGGGTTATAAATAAGCCTATACCAACAGATACTGCATTCTTAAGTGACATTGGTATAGAAGTAAATATTGCCTCACGAATGTTGAAAAAGCTCATCACTATAAAGATGACACCTTCTAAGAATACTGCAGTAAGTGCATAGGACCAGTCGTGACCCATGGAAAGGACTACTGTGTATGTGAAGAATGCATTAAGTCCCATACCTGCTGAAAGTGCGAAGGGCAAGTTTGCGAATAAGCCCATAAAGAGCATGGCAATAATAGATGCTACAATAGTGGCAGTGAAAACTCCACCCTTGTCCATTCCAGTTTCTGATAACATATTTGGATTTACAACGAGAATATAGGACATGGTCATAAAAGTTGTAAGTCCTGCCAAAAATTCTGTCTTGGCATTAGTCTTTCTCTCACTTAGAGAAAAAGTCTTTTCTAAAAAACTTGAATTTGTTTCCATTTTTTCCTCCTCATATAAAATACATTTTTTATTCTATCACATTGAAAGGCAAATGGTAGGAAGATGATAAATTTTTTTCTGTGAAAAATAATTTTTAAATAAGAAAAAAAAGACTCTTGAAGTGGGACTTCAAAAGTCTTTCTCTATTAATAATCTTTTCTCTCTCCTAGTAGTCGAGAGATTATATAAATTGTTATTACAAAGGCAAGTAAGAATAAAGTCAATTTAAGAGAACTTGTTCTTTTTATTATGCCAACGAAAAATCCTGCGGGATTCTTTCCAATTTTGTCAAGCAAGGGAAGTAGAGCAGGCGATGATGTAAACAATGTTCCAAGACCACTTGTTTGTCCAAAGTAAAGATAGATTGGAATACTTATAAGGTAGTATGCCATTATAAATAAGACAAAAAAGAATCCTATCCTAAAGTCAATTCCATTTATTTCAACTTCTCGCATGATGTAAAAAATTAATATTGAATCCATTATAAAAATCATAAGTATCTTTAGGAATTTTACATTTATAAGGTCAGCTCTTCTTGCACCAAGAGTCAAAAGGTAGGGCTTGCTTTTGTCCACTATCATTCCTTCGCTGGATATTATATATAGGACATAGTGAACTAGGAGAGCTGACATAAATAATAGGGCAAAGGCCTTGTCTGCAAAGAAAGTAAATTCCTCATAGAAAAGTCCAAGACTCTTTAGGGAAAATATCATTGCAATAAATATGAAATAGGCTATGATAAATTTTTTTCTAATTTTAAAATCATTTAGTAAAAGTAATTTCATAGGATTCCCCTCTCCCTTAAATATTTTGTGGAAAACTTGTAGTCTAACTTAAAGGACAAGATGCAAATTATTATTGATCCTACTATAAAGGCAGGTCTGTAGTTTAATAAATTTTCGTAATAGGCTGCATAGGTCATGCCAAAAAATATTCCTAAGCCTACAATCAAAATAGTGTAAAGAAATACAACTATTCCCTTTTTATATTTTGTAAAAACAATGTGACTAAGGCTAAGTGCCATAAAGTCAAGGGCAATAAATATACTTAGATAAAGATTTATCATAAAATTTTTATCTTCATCAGCACTAATAATTATTCCCATTAACAAAACAAGGGAAGTAATTGCAAAGATAATTAGGTTTTTTATTATCTTGGCAAGAGAATAGTCCTCAATAGATATTGGCATAGTCATGAACTTTTGAAAATCTTTGAAGTTATCCCCAAAAACACCTTGTGCCCTAATGATAAATATCATTGTAAGAGTCCATTGACTAAAAAATCTGCTGAAGGCTTGTCCTGTTATCAAAAAGCCAATAAAAAGTATGGAAGTAATGAATATAACAATTGGTAGGGCAATATTCTTTACAAGTTTAAAGTCATTTATTAATACTGCTTTCATACTATCTCATTCTCCTTTAAAAGTTTTGATGAGAATTTATAATCCATAAAAACTGAAATTAGTGGTAAGACTATTGAAAGAATTATAAAAATTATTTTGTAATTCAAAAGATACTTGGTGTATCTAAGCATTGGAAGCCCAACTATTAAAACTGATATCATATAAATTATAAAAATAAAAGGTTTTTGATATCTTGAAAAAATTACGTGGAAGATGCTCATTAAGCTAAAATCAATTGCTAAAAAATAAAATATAAATCTTTTTATAATTTCCATTGTAATATTTTCTTTAAAAATTACTAAAGAAAAAAATGCTGTCGATGTTATTACATAAACAATTATATTCCTCATGATTTTTCCAAGGGTATAGTCATTAATAGAAACTGGCATTGTTAGAAACTTACACATATCACTATACTTATCACCAAATATAATTTGACCTCTCAGTGTATAAGTAACAATCGCTATGCAATAAATAAAAAACCTGTTATCTGATTCCATATTATTAATAAAAATTAAGAATATTAATACCAATCCTAGGATAGAAGCTAAAAAATAATACTTAAATATTTTCCACTCATTTATTAATACTGCTTTCATTGTCCACCTCTTGATAAAAATATCATTATGTCCTCCACATTTACCTTATCAACAACTTCATTTGGATAAAATTCTTTAAAAACTTGGACATTTTTTATCAAAGCTTCTGTTGAGTATTTATTTTTTCTTGTCTTTAGAATAAAATCGCCGTATTTTTCTAAATTTTCTTCAGAAGTTTTTAAGATTCCATACTTTTCTATGAGGGCGTCCTTTTCGTCGTATAAGATTACTCTTCCCCCATGAATATAAATTATATAGTCGGCAATTTTTTCTATGTCAGACAAGATGTGTGATGAAAATAGAATTGTCCTGTCCCCATCTCTCATGTAGTCGAATAAAAATTCAATGATCTCGTCGCGAATAACTGGGTCAAGTCCAGAAGTTGGCTCGTCAAAAATTAATAATTCTGGCTTATGGCAAATTGCAGAAATAATTTTCAGCTTCATCAGGTTACCTGTAGAGAGTTCATTTAATTTTTTGTCCCTTGGCATCTTAAATTTATCTGCACAGTCATAAAATCTTTCTTCATCAAAATTTTTGTAGGCAACTTTTAAAATGTCCACAACATCTTTTATCTTAAAGGTATCGTTAAAGAAGGAGTCAGGTATCACTGCCCCAATTTTTTCAAAGCTTTCCTTGTGAATTTTTTCTCCAAAAACTTTTATGTCCCCATCATACCTATAGAGGTCCAAGATGCATTTAAGTAGTGTTGTCTTGCCTGCACCGTTCTCCCCAATTAGTCCTATAACTGCTCCCTCTGGAATTTCTAAACTGTCTATATTAAGGTCAAAGTCCTTAAATTCTTTTTTCAAATTTTTTATTTCTATTACTTTCATACTTCACCCACTTCATCTAATGTCTTTAAAATTTCTTGCAATTCATCTATGCCAATTCCAGAAGCCTTAGCAACAGTCATTGCGTCAGTAAAATGTTTTTCTATCTCTGCAAGAGCATTTTCTCTCACCACTTCTTCATTTAATTTCTTCACAAAAGACCCCTTGCCCGTCATGGAATAAATGTAGCCCTCTTGCTCCAAGTCATTGTAGGCACGCTTTGTCGTTATGACAGAAACCTTTAGGTCACTGGCAAGAGTCCTCATGCCAGGAAGTCCTTCGTCAGCTTTTAAATCTCCAGCAACGATTTGAGCCTTGATTTGATTTTTTATCTGCTCGTAAATTGGAATGCCAGAGTCATTTGAAATAATAATTTTCATATCACACCACCCTTAAGTGTATATACTTTATATTTTTGCTTTTACACAATACTTGTATTAAATACTGTAATAATTTTTAAAAGAACAAAATAATTAAGATTCTTTAATTTTCTCATATACAGATTTTTCCCAAAGTTCTTCATCCTTTATATACTTTGAAAATATGAAAATTCCAAATAATATTATTGAACTTACTATTGAAAATAAAGTTCCTTTTAAATCATAATGTTGTCCTGAAAATATATCTTTAGAAAAATCTGTGACAAATAGTAGGGCAAGATTGTTGTTTAAATAATGAATCATAACAGGAGCCCAAATTGATTTTGTCCTATTGTAAGCATAAGTTAAAAATATCCCTAAAAATATACAAAATACAAGTTGTACAAGTATAGAATAAATTTGTGATGTCAAGAGCCCATCTGAATAATAAAATAAATTGAGGGGCAAGTGCCAAATTCCCCAAATAAAACCTGTAAGTAGAATAGAATTTTTAAGGCCATAAATTTCTTTTAGTCTTGGTGCTAAATATGCCCTCCAACCATATTCTTCTCCAATAAAAGGCATAATGTTTAAAAAAGAGAAAATAATAATGGAAATAAAAACTTTTAAACTATGAAGATTAAAGACTTCTACAAATTCCATTATTTCTCCTTCTAAAATGCAACCAATAAATAATCTTAAAAAATATATAAAAATAAAAATTAAACACATTAAAAGCGTCATCTTTTTATTTGGATTGTTTAGAGATAATTTCTTTTTAACCTCTTTATCCATAGTTGAAATAGCTATTATCATTGGAATAGCTGAAAATAAAATAACAAATTCAGAAAATTTACTAAATTCTGGATTGAAAATATTTATTATTGAAAGTGCAAATAATATGATACTTGTCACTAAATATATTCTAATGACAGAAATTTTTAAAATATTTTTGTCTTCTTTATGCAATAATGCAATTACACCTAAAAATGGAATGAACATTTGAAGTAAAGGATAAATATTTGTTTCTATATTGTGTTGCTTGCAATAGTAAATAGCAAATCCCATTAAGTAGGGAATTATAAATGATATTCCAATAAAAATTTTTAAATCTTTTTTCATAATATCTCTCAAACTCCTTTTCTTGAATTTTAAGTGTGTATACTTTATATTTACACTATAGTCCCGTCAAATAACTTTGTCAAGGCTTTTAAAAAATTTTTTCCAATAAAAAATGCCGGCAGAGAATTTTCCCTGTCGGCTTTAAAATTATATTATTTATTTTTCTTAAATCTTACTTTCTTTTGAATTTCTCCAGCTACTAGTGGTATAAGTGATGATCCAAGAACTACTGCTATTTCTCTTGGTCCTAAGTCCATGAGTCCAAAGGCATCGTTTAATACTGGCACATAAATTACTACTAGCATTAGCATGAAAGAAAATAGAGTCGCAAACACTAATTTTTTGTTTGTGAAAACTCCAATTTCAAAGACAGTTTTGTCAATTGATCTTGATGAGTAGGCTCTTAGAAGCTCACAAATAATAAGTGTTGAAAATGCCATTGTCCTTGCGTGGTGTAGTCCTTCCGCTTGTCCATACCACTTAAGTCCAACTAGGTATGCAAGAAGTGTTGCCACAGTTATGGCAATAGATTGAATTGCAACTGTGATTTTTATTTCTGTGTCCAGAATTGGCTCGTCAGGGTCGCGAGGTGGCTCATTCATTATGTCAGCTTCTCCTCTTTCAACTCCAAGTGCTAGAGCTGGGAAGGAGTCTGTCACAAGGTTAAGCCAAAGTAGTTGAATTGGAATTAGTGGCACTGGCAAGTTCATCAAAATTGAAATTAAAACTATTAGGACTTCTCCCAAGTTACAAGAAAGAAGATAAGCCACGAATTTTTTGATGTTGGAATAGATTATTCTTCCCTCTTCAACTGCGTTTACAATTGTGGCAAAGTTGTCGTCTGTCAAAATTACTTCTGCAGTATTTTTTGCAACATCTGTGCCTGTAATTCCCATGGCAATACCAATGTCTGCCTTTTTAATTGCCGGTGCGTCATTTACGCCGTCGCCAGTCATGGCTGTGATGTGACCATTTTGTTTTAGGGCTGTAACAATTTGAACCTTATTTTCTGGTGAAACTCTAGTGTAGACAGATTTTTCCTTTACGATTTCTCTAAGTTCTGCCTCAGACATTTCGTTAAGTTCTCTACCCATTATTGCCTGGTCGTCACGCTCAGCAATGCCAAGGTCCTTGGCTATGGCAAGTCCTGTTTCAAGGTAGTCGCCAGTGATCATAATCGGTCTAATGCCAGCTGATTTACATTCTTTTATGGCTGCCTTTGCCTCTGGTCTTGATGGGTCAATCATTCCAGTTAGTCCAACAAAGACCATGTCCTTTTCTATGGATTCTGATGTAATTTCACTTGGCATGTCGCTGTGCTTTCTATAGGCATAACCTAAGCATCTTAGGGCTGACCTTGCAAATTCGCTGTTCTTTTCTAAAATTTCTTTTCTTAATTTTTCGTCAAGTTCAACTTCTTTTCCATCAATTAAAACTTTTTCGCATCTTTCAAGTACAACATCAGGTGCGCCCTTGGTAAAGGATGCGATGCCCTCAAAAATTTTGTCGTGGAAGGTTGTCATCATCTTTCTGTCAGAGTCAAAGGGAATTTCTTCCAATCTGTCAAAGTTTTTATAAAGTTTATCTAGTCCGTTGCCTGCTTTTTCTGCAAAGGTAAGAAGGGCTCCTTCAGTAGGGTCTCCAGTGATGGAGGCATCTCCCTCCTTTACCTTTAACTTTGCGTCGTTAGTTAAAGCTGCTATGGATGAAAGGATTTTTAGGTTTTCGTCATCATCAATTGTTACGATTTTATCTTTTTTAGTAACATCTCCTTCTGGAGAGTAGCCAGTTCCTGATACATCATAGACATGACCGTCAGTAAAGACTTTCACAACTGTCATTTCATTTTGTGTAAGTGTACCAGTTTTGTCGGAACAAATTACTGTTGTTGTACCAAGAGTTTCCACTGCCAAAAGTTTTTTAACTATGGCATTTTTTTCTGCCATCTTGCCCATACCAATGGAAAGTACAATTGTAACAATGGCAGGTAGCCCTTCAGGCACAGCTGCAACTGCAAGTGAAATTGCAGTCATAAACATATCTAGTGGGTCGTGCTTATATAGTAAGCCTACTCCCATTACCACTGCACAGATAACTATTACTAAAATTCCAAGAGTCTTTGAAAGCTTGGCAAGCTTTCTTTGAAGTGGAGTTTGCTCATCGCCAACTGTAGCAATAGAAGTTGCGATTTTACCAATTTCTGTCTTGTGACCAGTTTCAATAACTACTCCCATTCCCCTTCCGTAAGTTACAATAGTTGATGAGTATGCTAAATTTTCCCTGTCGCCAATTTCCATTTTGCTCTCATAAACTTGATCAAAATGTTTTTCAACTGCCACAGATTCTCCAGTTAGTGAAGACTCATCGATTTTTAAATTTGATGATTCAATTAGTCTTAAATCTGCTGGAACAATGTCCCCCGTTTCAAGAAGGATGATGTCACCAGGCACTAATTTATTTGAGTCTACCTCTTCATGGTCGCCATCTCTTATTACTTTAGCCTTTGGTGAAGACATCTTCTGCAAGGCTGCAATGGCCTCTTCTGCCTTGCCCTCTTGATAAATTGAAAGAAAGGCATTGACAATAACAATGGCAATGATAATTCCTGCATCAAGACCTTCACCAACAAAAATAGAAACAAGGGCTGCTGCAATTAAAATAATTATCATTGGGTCAAAAAATTGTTCCTTTAGTTTTTCGCCAAAGGTTTTTTTCTTTTCCTCTGCTAGAGCATTTTCCCCATACTCTTCTAGCCTTTTTTTGGCTTCATCTTCACTTAGTCCCCTCTCCTTTGTGGTGGAAAGATTTTTTAGGACTTCATCAGGCGACTGATTATACCAATTTTTTTCCATAATTCCTCCTTATAAATGCAAAATAAAAATATTTAATAAAAAAGAGACCGATTGTTACATCGGTCTCACAAACTTAATAATAAGCTTTCCAGCCGGGCTATGCCGTAATGACGACTGAAAATTTAAAAGTTACTCCCCAAAGCTAATAAATTATATCAAATTATTTTGCCTAAAACAATCTAAGTTTATATTACCCAAATAAAATTAATTCAAGTCTTTTTTAGAAAATTTTATTTATTTTTTGGCACAATTTTTTCCATGCCGCCCATATACATTTGTAGTGGCTTAGGAATTTTTACGCTGCCATCTTCTTGTAGAAGATTTTCTAAGAAGGCAATTAACATTCTTGGTGGTGCAACTACAGTGTTGTTTAATGTGTGAGCAAGATATGTGCCATCCTTGCCACGAAGTTTGATGTTAAGTCTTCTAGCTTGTGCGTCGCCAAGGTTTGAGCAAGAGCCAACTTCAAAATATTTATTTTGTCTTGGAGAAAAGGCTTCAACATCAAGGGACTTAACCTTTAAGTCTGCCAAGTCACCAGAACAACATTCAAGAGTTCTTACAGGAATTTCTAGTGAACGGAAGAAGTCAACTGTGTTCTTCCACAATTTTACAAACCATTCCTTTGAATCTTCTGGTTTACAAATTACAACCATTTCTTGCTTTTCAAATTGGTGAATTCTGTAAACTCCTCTTTCTTCAATGCCGTGAGCTCCAACTTCCTTTCTAAAACATGGAGAATAAGAAGTAAGTGCAAGAGGCATTTCTTCTTCTGGAGTTATTGTGTTGATGTATTTACCAATCATTGAGTGTTCAGATGTACCAATTAGATAAAGGTCTTCGCCTTCGATTTTATACATCATATTTTCCATTTCAGCAAAACTCATTACGCCAGTAACAACATCTGATCTAATCATAAATGGTGGAATGTGATATTCAAAGCCACGGTCTATCATAAAGTCTCTTGCATAAGATAAAATTGCAGAATGAAGTCTTGCAATGTCGCCCTTTAAATAATAAAAACCTGCGCCAGAAGTATTTCTTGCAGAATCTAAATCAATTCCGTTAAAAGTTTCCATGATGTCAACATGATAAGGTACTTCATAATCTGGAATTACTGGTTCGCCAAATCTTTCAAGTTCAACATTTTCGCTGTCGTCCTTTCCTATTGGCACTGAGTCGTCAATCATTTGTGGAATAACTTGCATTCTCTTCTTAAGTTCTTCGCCAAGATCTCTTTCAGCTGCTTCAAGTTCTGTGATTTCTTCATTTATTTCAGCAACTCTTTTTTTAGCTACTTCGGCTTTGTCCTTTTCGCCCTTTTGCATAAAGCCACCAATTTCTTTTGAAGTTTGATTTTTTTCTGCACGAAGGTTGTCGCCCTTAGTCTTAGCTTCCCTAAGTTCTTCGTCGATTTTTATAACTTCGTCAACTAGTGGAAGTTTGTCATCTTGGAATTTCTTTTTAATGTTTTCCTTTACTGCTTCTGGGTTTTCTCTTACAAATTTAATGTCTAACATAAATCCTCCCTTAAATTAAAAAAAGCCCCTCATCCCTAAAGGGACGAGAGACCCGCGTTGCCACCCTAATTAACCAAATGGTTCACTTAAAAATTCATAGACTATGAGGTGGATTCATTTTATGAGTTTACAGATTTGCACCAACCACCTGCTCTCTAAAAAACTTTCTAAAATTACTATTCTCAATTATTGTCTTTTTTAGTTTTTTTTATTATACCATAAGGAAAAATAAGTTCAAGCTTTTTGAGCATTAAAGTAAAGTGAATTGATTGATTTGTTTCAAAAGATTATAATAGGTATGAGGACATCAACTAGACGGTACAGGCAGATGGTTTTCCCTAATCTAACGTAGATTGGGGGTGATAGAATGACTGATTATGAAATTTTATCTGTAATTTTTAAAATTTTTATGTTGGTTATTGCTATTGTTACCCTATTTCAAAATAAGAAATAGAAAATAAAAAACCTACCTGTATTTTCGCTGATAGGTAGGTTTTTATAATTTGCCTCAGGGAAAACCGTCGCTTGTGCCCGAATGGGTATAAACGGTGTCCTCTTTATCTATATTATACCATATCCTTTTTATTTTTAAACCCTGCTTGGGTTTTATTTTTTAGTAATTGTTGCTAATTATTGATGGGAATTTGTAAAATATGTATAATGTTAGTGAGGACATACTAAGGTGGTAGCTCTTTACTTTTATAGTAGAGGGGGTGATTGCAATGTCAGATTTTGAGATTTTAAGCATTGTGCTAAAAATTATTGGTTTGATTATTGCTATATTAGCCCTGTTTATTAATAAGAAATAGCATGAAATAAAATACCACCTGTATTGCACTACAAGTGGTATTTAATAAATATCAACTTAGAGCAACCGCTTTTAACGGTGTCCTCTTTATCTATATTATACCATATCCTTTTTATTTTTAAACCCTGCTTGGGTTTTATTTTTTTATAATTGTTGCTAACCAATTGATGAGAATTTGTAAAATATGTATAATGTACTTGAGGACATACAGATGGTCGCCCAATTTAATTATTGGGAGGTGCTTTTATGAGTGATTATGAAATTTTAAGTATAATGCTTAAGTTTTTTACACTTATAATCGCCATCCTAACACTTTGTAAAAATAAGTAGTTAGAAAAAACCACCTGTATCGTCACTACAGGTGGTTTCATAAATCATACTGCAGGGCGACCGTCTTTAACGGTGTCCTCTTTATCTATATTATACCATATCCTTTTTATTTTTAAACCCTGCTTGGGTTTTATTTTTTTATAATTGTTGCTAACCAATTGATGAGAATTTGTAAAATATGTATAATGTACTTGAGGACATACAGATGGTCGCCCAATTTAATTATTGGGAGGTGCTTTTATGAGTGATTATGAAATTTTAAGTATAATGCTTAAGTTTTTTACACTTATAATCGCCATCCTAACACTTTGTAAAAATAAGTAGTTAGAAAAAACCACCTGTATCGTCACTACAGGTGGTTTCATAAATCATACTGCAGGGCGACCGTCTTTAACGGTGTCCTCTTTATCTATATTATACCATATCCTTTTTATTTTTAAACCCTTCTAGGGTTTTATTTTTTTAAGTATTTTATTAGGGCAAGGATTAAAACTATTATAAGAATAAAAATTGCTACTCTAAATAGCACTGAAAATGTAAGAACCAAGTACATAAAACCTGCAAATTCTTTATTCATAGATTTACCTCCTTATACAAAACTATTTTTTTAAGTATTTTATTAGTGCGAGGATTGCCAAAATTATAAGTACAATAATTCCTGCATAGACCCCAAAGCCTAAAATTAAAGCAATAAATGATTTAGATGTAAAAGCCACGGCTATCTCTCCCTTCATTCTTCATTCTTCATTCTTTATTCTTTATTCTTTATTACATTATAACAGTAACATCTTCCTTTTACAAAATTTATTGTCCACACATAATCCACCTTTTTGTTATAATACATTTGAGGTGATGAAATGAGAGAGTTTTTACTTTCACAAGGCGTTTCAGAAGATCTACTTAAGGGAGTAGACGAATTTATAGAAAAACACGACTTAAATGAAGATTATAGATATAGAATTCCAAATATAAAATATAAATATTATGGCAAAAAAACCTGGGAGAAGGCTATTGCTGCCATCTTATCTGGCGACAACATCCTTCTATCCGGACCAAAGGCGACAGGCAAAAATGTATTGGCAGAAAATCTTGCCTACCTCTTTAAGAGACCCCTTTGGACAGTTTCTCTTAACATTGCATCAGATCCATCAAGTTTAATTGGCTCTGATACCTTTAAGAACAACAAAGTAACTCTTAAGAAGGGTCCCGTATATGAGGCAGCAGAGCAAGGTGGCTTTGCAGTTTTTGACGAAATAAATATGGCAAAAAACGAAGCCCTTTCTGTTGTCCATTCAACTCTTGATTACAGAAGAGTCCTAGATATTTCTGGCTATGACAGACTAAATCTTCACGATGCAACGAGATTTATTGCCACAATGAACTACGGCTACATTGGCACTCGTGATCTTAACGAGGCTCTTGTCTCAAGATTTTTAGTAATCGACATGCCAACAATTGCAGAAAGTGACTTGGCAAAATTGTTTAAAGAAAATACAAATTTAAAGGATAGCGCCATAAAAATTTTCACAAAATTATTTTTAGACTTGCAAGAAAAATCTTTAAATTCAGAAATTTCTTCCAAGGCAATTGACCTTCGTGGACTTCTTTCTTCTATTGAGCTCATGAATAGGGGCCTAGGTATAAGAGATTCCCTTGAGCTTGGCATTGTGGATAAGACTTTTGACTCCTATGAGAGAGAAATTGTCACAGATGTAATTGACACCCTCTTTGCAAGGGACACTAAGAGAGCTGATTTATTTGAGAGATGAAAATAGACTAAAAAATATTTTTTGGACTCTTTCAGATTTTTACGATTTTGATATTTTTAATTTTTCCCTAAAACCAGTGGACGCCTATGAGGCTTCTATACTTGGCTATGGATCAAGGCACTTTGATTTTTATCTTATTGATGATTTTTTCAAAAAATATGTAAATAATTTAAACAACAAAAAAGACCTGTGGGAAATTTCAAAACTCATAATGGAAAATATTTTTTCTCAGGAAATGATTTTGGAAAGACCTGGCACCCTTGATTTTAAAAAGTCTCATGACGAAGAAATCTTAAAAAATTTAAATAGACGAGAAATTATTTTGACAGTGGAGCTTAAAATTGGCTACATCAGAAAAGAAAGAGGCAAGTATCCAAAAATTCAAAGAGTTTTGGAAGAGATGCTAGGTGAAATTTATAATTTTAAGGAAAAAGACACCTTTTTGTACCTCGATTTCTTAAAATATCTCTTCAAAAAATATTTTCACATTAATAAAAATCTTCCCAAGGACCTTGACGAGACCTATGAGGAATTTAAAAAGGAAGCCAAGTCCAATTCATCTTCCAAAAAAAATTCCCCCTACAAGAGAAAAAAGTTTGTAGACAATACCTTCCTGGAGAGGTACAACATTGAATCTGCAGAGTTTACTTTTTTTAACGACGATTACAGGGACATCAATGTAAGGGAAGATAGCTTAAAAAATAATTTTGGCGACCAAAATATTTATGAAGCCCTGGAAAAACACTACGGTGCAGAAAAGGTAAAGAGGTATGTGTCTGATAAAATTTCTGAGGAAATTTCCACAGGCATACACAGAGACATAAAACTATATTTTCCCAGCGGCGAATTTAAAAATAAAAATTCCTACTTCGCCCAGGAAGAAAAAAACAATTACCAGGATAACCTAAAATTTTATAAAGATAACAAGCTTCAAAATCAGCGAGCCATTCGTGAGCTTGCCGGCGTCAT
This sequence comes from Peptoniphilus hominis (ex Hitch et al. 2025), assembly GCF_040096015.1. NCBI lineage: Bacteria > Bacillati > Bacillota > Tissierellia > Tissierellales > Peptoniphilaceae > Peptoniphilus > Peptoniphilus hominis (ex Hitch et al. 2025). The sequence continues at coordinate 40,013 of NZ_JBBMFO010000017.1, forward strand.
AAGAAATTCCCTCTTAAAGGAATCTGAAGATGAAATAGTAAAATCAAATTCAGGAAAAATTATTCCATCAGAAATTTGGAAGTCAAAGGAATTAAATGAGAACAGGATTTTTAGAAAAATAAATAGAAAGGACTCCAACGAAATTTTCGTGGACATCCTCCTTGACTCCTCTGCATCGCAAAATGACAGAAAGGAAATTGTGGCAACAGAAAGCTACATCATAGCAGAGGCTCTCACAAGCCTTAAGATAAAAACTAGAATTTTTTCCTACAATAATTTTTACAATTATCTGGTCATAAAAAAATACAGGGACTACAAGGACCCATCTTCCAAGAACAAGGACATCTTCAAGTATTCACCAAGTGGGTCTAATAGAGATGGACTTGCAATAAAATTTATGCGCCAATTGATTTCAAAAAATCAGGACGCAAGAAGATTTTTAATAGTTTTAACAGACGGCCTTCCCTTTGACGAGATCGACATTGGTATAGTTGGCGCCTCAAAAATTCCTGGAGAAAATTATAAAGAGGATGAGGCAGTAATGGACACATCAAAGGAAGTGCTACTCACAAGACTAAAGGGCATCAACAGCTTTGGAGTCTTCACTGGCGAAGAATCAGAAAGTACAAACATCAAAAAGATTTATGGCAACGACTATGCCTATATAACTGACATGGCAAGATTTCACAAAGTCGTTGGCATATTTTTAAAAACTTATGCAAATAAAATAGAGTAGGCTCTTTTTGAACCTACTCATTTTTTAATGTTTTTGTTATATTAAATCCTGCCTTCACGAGGGCCACAGAATAAATTATTCTTAAAATCAAATCGCCATTTTTTTCAGTCCGTGAGAGTAAAATTGACGCCGCTGCAAAAATTAAAACATTTAAAAGTATTATTAAAAATTTTCTCATTCTCAAAAATATTATTTATTCATGAAGTGCTTGCAGGCTTTTTCCACCCTGTTTAGACCTTCAACAATGTCTTCATAAGAAGATGCGTAGGAAAATCTTACAAAGCCTTCTCCTGCACTTCCGAAGACAGTGCCTGGAACTATGGCAACGCACTCTTCGTCGAGAAGATACTGGCAAAATTCTTCTGAAGAGACTCCAAGACCCTTGATGTTAATGAAGGCATAAAAAGCACCGTCAGGAGCATTTAAGCTAAGTCCCTCAATAGAATTTACTCTTTCTACAATGTAGTCGCGTCTTCTCTTGTATTCCTTAACCATTTCTTCTGCGCCTTCTCTTCCTTCTTTTAAGGCTGTGATGCCTGCATGTTGAACAAAGGAAGTTGCACAAGAAGTGTTGTGTTGGTGGACAATATTTAAAACTCTAATAAATTCTTCTGGCGCTGCAATATAAGCAAGTCTAAAGCCAGTCATTGAATAAGTTTTTGAAAAACCATTAATAGTAATAGTTCTCTCCTTCATTCCATCAATTGAAGCCATAGAGATATGTTCCTTGTTTCCATATACAATTTGTTCATAAATTTCATCGGCAATTATAAGTAGGTCCTTTTTCTTGGCAAAGTCAGATAGTTTTTCAAGAGTTTCCTCAGAAAGCATTGAACCAATTGGGTTTGATGGAGTGATAATTACCATAGCCTTAGTTTTTTCTGTGACAAGTTTTTCTAGCTCATCAAAGTCAATTTGAAAATCATTTTCTTCTGCTAAGCTGTATCTAATAGGATTTGCCTTCATAATGTGGGCAATATTTACATAATTTGGCCAGCATGGATTTGGAAGAAGGATCTCGTCGCCTTCTTCTAAAATTACAGAATAAGTATCGTAAATTGCCTCGCTTGCCCCTGCAGTTATTAAAATTTCTTTGGCAGAATAGTCCAAATTATTTTCATCTCTAAGTTTTTCAGCCACAGCCTCTCTTAGTGGCATAATGCCAAAGTTTGAAGTGTAAAAAACATCTCCTGCCTCAATGCTTTTTATAGTTGCATCCTTAATCACCTTTGGAGTATCAAAATCAGGTCTACCAACTTCAAAATGGTAAATTTTCTTGCCAGCTCTTTCCATTTCAATAGTTTTTTCGTTGATCTTTCTTATACCTGATGGTGCTACCTTATTAAATTTGCTACAAATAAAATCCCTCATAGCTTCCTCCCTTATGAATTAATTATTTTTTCAATTGAGCTGGCTTCCACATTGCCCCCTGTGATGATTAGAACCAGCTTGTCCCTGTCATCATATTTTATTTTGCCCTCAAGGATTGCTCCAAGACCAATAGCAGAAGATGGCTCAACAATTAATTTCTCTTTATTATACAACAAATCCAAGGCTTTTTTAATATATTTATCTTGGCAAGTTACCACATGATCAACAAGATCTCTTACAATTGGAAATACATGATTACCAGGCTTAACAGAAAGAAGTCCATCAGCAAGAGTTTCTCCTCTTTCGACATCAATTGGTCTTCCTTCCTTTAAAGAAGCAGTAAATCTTGCCACATTTTCTGGCTCAACACCAATTACCTCAGCCCATCTAGTTACACCCTTAGTGTACATGGCAATGCCAGAAATAAGTCCGCCGCCACCAATGGGCACAATCATCTTCAAGTGATCCATCTTATTTAAAATTTCAACAGCTATAGTGCCTTGACCTTCAGACACATCTAAATCGTCAAAGGGATGAATAAAAGTCATGCCTTCTTTTTCAGAAATTTCTTTTGCAACTTCAAATCTTTTTTCCGCTGTTGTAATTACAACTTCAGCGCCAAGATCCCTTATCATCTGCCTCTTTAATTCAGTAGAAGTATCTGACAAGACAATCTTTGCGGGAATTTCAAGCATCTTGGCACAAGTAGCAATTGCCTTGCCGTGATTGCCAGAAGAAGCAGTTACGACACCCTTTTCTAGCTCTTCAGTGGAAAGCTTTCTAACCTTATTTAAAGCTCCCCTAATTTTAAAAGAATTTGTCCTTTGCATATTTTCCATCTTGGCGTAGACAGAAGTACCTAAAGCTTCGGAAATATAGTCAAGCCTAATAAGAGGTGTGTCATAAACATAATCCCTAATTCTCTCTCTCGCCTTTATTGTGTCCTTATATCCATTTCTATAATCCATTTATTTCTCCTTAAAAATTCACTAAATTAAATACTAATTATTAAGATTATAATATGCTAAAGTGTATTTGTAAAATGTATTTAACTCTTATTATAAAAATTTCTCTTAAAAAAAGATTTTTACTTCACAATAATCCTATAAATATTTTCGAGAAAAATTGGCGCAGAATTTTCCGGCTCAATATTTTTAATTTCTCCGCCAAAATAAACTTCAACAGTTTTACCTTCAAGACCTTCTGTAGTAACTTTTCCATCTTTAGAATTATCTAAATTTTCAATTGATAGAGAAATGGGCTTTGTCATTATTTCTTTAAAATAAAATCTATCGTCAATGTCAGTCGCTTCAACCATAAGTGAATCACTTTCTGCCTTTATTACCCTGCCTGTAAAATGAGCAACCCATTCAGGAATTTCTCTGCTTTCAACTTTTAGGTCAAGGTCCCTAAATAAAATCCACCTATTGTCAATTTGAACATTTATATAGCCCTTCTCCCAAACTTGGTAGTCATAGCCCTTGCCAAAATTAGATTCATCGTCCTTACTAGGCATCTCTCTCCCATCAACAGTAGTTTTTATTTGACCATCTGCAGTGCCACATGTGACCATGGCATTTTCATAGCCTGTGTCAACATAGGTTTTGCCCTTAACCTTAACCATGGGTGGATAATTGCTTTCAACCTTATTTTCACTTGGACCTGTCTTATTGCAAGCAGGAAGTACAAACATTAGGCACGCCATTAAAAGTAAAAAATATTTTTTCATAGAACCCTCCTTTTTATGTAGCTTTTAAAATTTTGTAAATAAATTTTTTGCCAATAATTATATAACAAAAATTTCTGCAAATTATTATATCCAACAAAAATTTCCGCAAATTATTATATCTATAAAGATATTATATAATATTTTTCAAATTGCAAGGCAAATAAAAATCGGCACAAAGATTATGATATGTACCCTCTTTACTGGACAAACCAGTAAGGAGGGTATTTTTATGAAATATAGTTATGAATTTAAAAAAGAATG
>NZ_JBBMFO010000018.1:0-42930 GCF_040096015.1 Peptoniphilus hominis (ex Hitch et al. 2025)
ATGAAAGTATTTTCTATCGGAGGATTAGTTCTTGCATCAATATTTTGGATACCAGCATTAGCATTTTCAAAGAATATTCTTTCTTTATTTGGAGTAGAAGAAAGTATTATAACTCAGGGAATAGGAAACTTTAGACTATTTTATTCTATCTTTATCCTATATGGAGTAATGGTAATGACTATAACATTCTTCCAATCAATAGGAAACGCTAAAAAAGCCGGCATAATAGTAATGCTAAGACAGTTATTTTTATTCGTACCTGCCATGATTATTTTACCAATGATATTTGGAGTTAAAGCAGTATGGTTTGCAGAACCCCTTGTAGATTTAATTATGATAATAGCTGGTGTAGTAATGATGTTTGGTGAATTAAATAGGATGGATAAAATTAGTTTGAAAATTAAATATAAGTAACAATATAAATAGTTTCTTTCATTTTAGAGGATTTATGCCTAATATCATAAGTCCTCATTTTTTTATGCTCAAATTAATCATTAAAACTCAAAAATACTATAAAAAATAAAAATTCAGGTTACCGAAGAGGGCAAATTTCACTATATAAAGTGATGGGTGTTTTGTCATCTTTTTATAAAAAACCAAATACTTTGAAGAGTGAATATTCTTGAAAATGCTTAGGTGAGATTAACATATTTCATATTTAATTCACTTATCAAGGTAAAAAAATCAACTTACATAGGAGGTAAAAATGCAAGCAATAAAGGTTTATAGTATGAGAGTTGCTATGTTATGTAGACTGTATGATCTTAAATTAATTAATGATAAGGAATATACAAAAATTAAGAACAGGTTAGAAAAGGATTATAAGAAGAATAGAAAGTAATTGTTCTTGTGATATACTAATACTGTAGAAAGATACAAAATGGGAAGGAGGTAAAATGAATACCAAAGTAAAAGTAATAAAAGCTTCAAATACAGGAGCAAGAAATAGAAATTCAATACATTTAGATTTAAAACGAGTTGCAGCATATTGTCGAGTAAGTACAGATAGTAAAGACCAACTTGAATCATATAAATCGCAAGTTGATTATTACACAAATCTAATAAAAAATAATAAGAACTGGACTCTGGCTGGTATATATTCAGATGAAGCAACAACAGGAACAACTGCTACTAAAAGAGCAGATTTCATGAGACTAATTAGTGATTGCCAAAATGGGGATATAGACATGATAATTACTAAATCTATATCAAGATTTGCCAGAAACACATTAGATACTTTGAAATATGTAAGGCTTCTAAAGGAAAATAACGTTGGTGTAGTATTTGAAGAAGAAAATATAGATACTTTGACAATGGATGGAGAGTTACTATTAACAATATTAAGTTCAGTAGCTCAACAAGAAGTAGAAAATACCTCAGCCCATGTAAAAAAAGGACTGAAAATGAAAATGGAAAAGGGGGAGCTTATTGGTTTTCAAGGTTGCCTTGGCTACGACTATGACCCTATAACAAAAAGTATCTCTATAAATGAAGAAGAAGCTAAGATTGTTAGATACATCTTTAAAAGATATTTAGAGGGCAATGGTGGCTCAGTCATTGGTAGGGAACTAGAAGAGCAAGGATATCTCACCCCTAGAGGTAAAACAAAATGGTCTGACACTACAGTGTTAGGAATAATTAAAAATGAAAAGTATATTGGAGATATACTAATGGGAAAGACCTTTACAGTTGATCCCATAACAAAAAGAAGACTAGCAAATTTTGGAGAATCTGATAAATATCACATTGAAAATCATCACGAGCCAATTATATCAAGAGAAGATTTTGAAAAGGCACAAGAGATTAGACTCAGGAGAGCACAAAATAGAAACACCATTGCTAATAAGGATAGAAAAAGAGAGAAACTATCAAGACAATACGCTTTTTCAAGTATGCTGGAATGTGGATTTTGTGGAGAAATACTTTCAAGAAGAACTTGGCACACTAGTTCAATTTACAAAAAAATTAATTGGCAGTGTGTAAAATCAACTAAAAAAGGTAAAAAATATTGTCCTCATTCAAAAGGAATACAAGAAGCAGCAATAGAAAAAGCTTTTGTTGAAAGCTATAGGCAATTATGCCATGCAGATTCAACAGTAATAGATGACTTTTTAAAAATTGTTGAAGAAGAAATAAATGATAATACTTTAGTCAAGGATCTGAAAAAGATAGAAAACCAATTAAACAGAATCATTAGTCAAGAAAGAAAGTTAGTTGATCTTCATTTGGAAGATAGTATAGACGAAGAAGTTTATGCTAAAAAGTATAAAAAACTGACAAAACAAAAAGAAGAATTACTTGATGAAAAGAAAACCCTAGAGCTAACAATAAAAGATGAAAACTCTATTAAAGAAAGATTAAAGCAATTTAAAAAGGTCTTAGAAAATAGAGAAATTATAGAGGAATTTAATAGAACAGTATTTGAAAGCATAGTTGATAAAGTCGTAGTGGGTAGAATTGATAAAGACGGAACAGTCCATCCATATGACTTAACATTCTATTTCAAAACAGGAGTTAAGGATAGTCAAGATTCTAATAACTTTAAAGATAAAAGAAAAAATGCCAAAGACAATGACATTAATAAATTGTGTTCCTACAAGAATGACGAGGATAAAAAATTATGTTCCCAATCAAAAGACAACGCACGCAGAAGTAATTGTTCTTCTTGAAAGTAAATAGAATCAATAAAAAAAGCAAGGTTTTTGAGGTTTTCAAAGAAACTTTAGAAGCCTTTTTATGTGGAAATTGTCTTTCTTTTATGGAATTTAATCTTAAATTTATAATAACTATTATACAAATAAAAGTAATGTGTCATTCTTGTTTTTTATTTTATTATGGTAAAATGATATAATACAAGATGTTTGAAGGATCATATACACAATTTAAATAATTTATTAAAGACGTTTTAAAAATGAATTTTTATTTAAGAAAGTAAAATAAATGGTTGAGATTCATTTTCCAAAATCTAAGTGGCTAAGAAATTATTATTTGATTTAAAAAACAGAGGGAAGAAGAGACAAACTTGGCGATGAAATAGATGACAGTAGGAGAAAAGTAATAATGGAGGTATTATATGGATGCACGTAAAGGCAATATCTATGAGATATTAAATGGAAATAAGCAGTTTTTGATACCAGTTTATCAGAGATTTTATAGCTGGGATATTGGTCAGTGCAAACGACTTTGGAATGATATTGTAGAAATGCAGAAACAAGGAAAGCTTGGTCATTTTGTTGGGTCTATTGTTAATATTGCTGAGCAGGCAATGCCAACAGGTGTTCAAAAATATATGATTATTGATGGTCAACAGCGAATGACTACTTTAACGCTGCTTCTCTTGGCTCCACGCGATTATGCAATAAAGAATCCGGATGACAAAACTATAAATGCTCGTCGTATAGATAATATGCTTTTAAAAAATGAGTATGAAGATGGTGATGAACGATATAAGCTGCTCTTAACTGAAACAGATCGAGATATTCTCATAAGCCTTGTTGAGAATAAGCAAATTATGGATGACACTAGGTCAAGACTGATTGAAAATTATAACTTCTTTGTAGGTAAGATTGCCGATAAAGAGATTGAGCCTACTGAGGTATATGAGTCAATTGGGAAATTACAAATTGTCAATATCACATTAGATAGAGCAGTTGATGATGCACAGGCAATTTTTGAAAGTCTTAATTCTACTGGTAAAGAACTTTCTGAATCTGATTTGATTCGTAACTACATATTGATGGGCCTTGCACCTTCAGAACAAACCTATGTGTATGAACATCTTTGGAGACCTATGGAACAACTTTTTGTCTATGAAACTCAAGGAACAGTAATGGATGCCTTCTTCCGTGATTACTTGACTATGAAAAATTCTCGTATTCCAAAGAAAGAACGTGTATATGAAGAGTTTAAGCTTTATCATTTGAAGTGTGAATTTGGAACTATAAGAGAGTTATGTAAAGATTTGCTCGATTATGCAAAATATTATACAGACATTGTATTCGTGCGAAATTCTGACAAAGGATTAAAAAGAATTTATGAGGATATTACTGATTTAAGAATGGAAGTATCTTATCCATTCTTACTAAAAATTCATCGTGACTGCGATGAAGGGTTAATTACATTGGACGAGCTGAAGGAAATTCTAACGCTATGCATAAGCTATGTATTAAGACGTTCAATTTGCGAGATTCCTACTAACTCACTGAACAAAACATTTGCAACTATGAAAAATTTTATTAGACCAGATGATTATGTGAATTCTGTCAAGGCCTTCTTCTTGATGCTAGATAGTTACAAAGAATTCCCAGATAACGATAAGTTTGAAGTTGCATTTGTCAGTCGTGATATTTACAATATGCGTAATAGAAATTATATTCTTAGTCGTTTAGAAAACTTTAAAAACAAAGCTCCAATTATAATAGAGGGTTATACCATTGAGCATATTATGCCGCAGAACAAAAATCTTTCAAGAGAGTGGCAAGCTGATCTTGGCAATGATTGGCAAGAGGTTCAGAAAAAATATTTACACACAATTGGTAATCTAACTTTGACAGCATATAACTCTGAGATGAGCGACAAGTGTTTTATGGAAAAGATGGACATGGAGGGCGGATTCAAAGAAAGCGCTCTTAGACTTAATAGATATGTGGTTTTACAAAATACGTGGAATGAAGCTCATATTAAAGAGAGAGCAAAGGAATTAACTAAGAAAGCAGAATCTATTTGGCCTTATCCAGATTTAACAAATAAAGAACTTGCAAAGTATCAAGTAGAAGATAATACCACTCCGGAGTATTCCTTGGAAACATATGAAATGAATGATGTGACAAGAATGCTATTCGAAGCTTTAGATAAGAGAATAATGAATCTATCTCCAGGGGTAAAAAGGGAATTTAAAAAGTTGTATATTGCCTATAAACTGGATACTAATTTTGTAGATATTATTATCCAGAAAGAGAGACTTCTTATTGTGGTTAATATGAAGTTTTCAGATATTATTGATCCTAATGGCATTTGCAGAGATATTACTGACGTTGGACGTTGGGGAAATGGCGATGTAGAACTATTTATGGAGCACCAAAATGAATTAGATCAAGTTATGGAAATTGTGAAGCAATCCTTTGATGCACAGGCAGAATAATGATTTGGGGACCATAAAGTATATTTATGTCTGAAAAATAAATAAAGGAAGTCTCCTACAAATAAGAAATGATTAAAAAGCTACTAAGAGAAGGGACATCTACGAAGGAGAAGTCTACGAGTTAGTAAGAGAAATGGAAAATAAATACGATATAAGCGGTGTAGACCAACCAAGAGCAGGAATTAGAAAAAATCAAAACATTTAGAGAATGTGGATACTTGGAAATATCCGTCCGTTGCGTCGACCAATTTCCAAAACCTCACACGCAGAATGTATCACTTTAATTTCTAAGGTAGATTAACCAACTACAAAAATTTTTATTTAATAGGAAGTGAATATGGAAGGCAATTTTTTAGAAAATGTATGGATAGATTCAAAGATTATTGAAGATTGTATGATTGGTAGGGTTGTAAATGTTGGTAAAATTTATGGGTTAAATAGTGCTTATGAAATATGGAATGAAGCAAATAATACTATATTAAATTGTAATGATAATAAAGAAAAGCTAAACCAGGGATTCTTATCTCTAAAAAGAGCCTTTAATGTAACGTCAATGGAGTTAAGAAAAAATTTAGGGATTGACAATATAAAATACAGTTCTAAAAAGAAAACCAAAGATTTTTTAGGGGATTTAGAATATTTTGAAATTATAAAAACACTGACATTAAATAAGTATCTTAATCTTAGAAATCTTATAGAACATGAAAATCAATCTCCACCTTCAGTTGAAGATTGTTTATCTTTATCAGAATATATATGGAATTATATTAGGAATACAGCTAATATTCTTAATCAATTTACAGAATATATTAGCATTACTAGCAATAATAATAAAATTTTATTTGAATATATTATAAAAGAAAAGAATAATATGTACTTTCCTCATTTGTATGTTACAGCTTTTGTAGAATCAAAATTTGTTTCATATCTTTATAAAGAGAACTCAATAAATATAGAAAAAATAAACTTGTTAAACAAGTTTGATTTACAGAAAGAAATAGAGTTTGAAAAAGAATCTGAATATATAGACGATTTAAGTCATATTGCTATTAAAGGAGAAATTCTTGATCAAGATATTATTGCTGAGTACATTAAAGTATTGATTTTACCAGAATATGGAGGTTTAGATGACATATCAATCCAATCAATTTTCTCAAAAGTATGAGATAATTGATTTTGAAATTTTTTTAACGTCTGATTGTGAATATGATGATATTATGTTGGGAAGAATAGATTTTTTCAAATATTTATGGCGAGACGAGGTAGAAGTTAAAAAGTTTATAGCTAGTATAAAATTTTATACCTTTAATATTTATAATATTGAAGATATGTTATTATTAGCTGATAGTATTTCTGGTGATTTAGAATATGTGGCAAGTGCTTATAATGTTTATTGTAATGAAGTTGGAGGAATAGGCTCCGTTGCTATAATAGATGATTTTAATCTAATAGATGAGCCGAAAGATTTTTATGAGAAAACACAAATGATTAAATACTTTTTAGCAAAAACAATAGAGAAATTACAAATAATAGGTACAGGGACATTGCTTTTTATGTCCAAGGCTTTAATTTTAGATCTTAACAAATCAGATAGAATATACTTAATAAATGAATTACTAGATATTAATTGCATACCAATATATCAAGATGAAAGTGATATTGTTTTAGCTAGGAATTTAGTTTAGACATTATAAGTTAAACAAACATTGATTAATGCTAGATATAGGGTTAAAATAAAATTTATCATATAAAATTAGCATATGAAGTGGAACAAAGACTTAAAAACTTATATTTCTAGAATATTAAGTTGAAATATAATGGAAAATTTAAAGTAGTATAAAAATAGTCAAAAGTACCTGGAATAAATTCTTGTTCTGATTTAAATTGGATTTGATAAGCAGATAAAAGACAGTAAAAACTTTAATAGAAGTATTGCTTAAAAATTGACAAATAACCGGCAATGGTGTATTATAATAAATAACAGTACCCGACACGCCTCTTAACAATGCGGACCAAGTCGGGTCTTTTTATTATAAGGAGAAATAAAGTGAAAAAGTCTCATCAAGCTCCCATAGATGTGAGTAAACAAATAGACAATTTAATCTCTCTAGGTTTAGAAATAGAAGATAAAGATTATGCAATAAATGTGCTTAACAAAGTATCCTATTATTAGGATCATCAAAGCTTATAGTATAACTTTAAAAGAAAATGGGAAGTACATATATGGAACTACTTTTGAAAATATAGTTGACCTATATTTATTTGACATGGAACTTAGACATATTTTATTCCCTATTATAGAGCACATAGAAGTCTATTTAAGAGCTTTAATTACAAATTACTTCTCCTTAAAATATGGGAATTTTGGATATAAAGATCTTGATAATTATAAGAAAAAGAATTTCCAGAAAGTACTTTAAAGGAATTAGAAAGAGAAATAAACAGAAACGAGAAGTCACCTTTTATACATAACTTCAAAGAAAACTATGAAGGAGGAGAGATTCCATTATATGCTGCAATAGAAGTAGCAAGCTTTGGCACACTTTCTAAAATGTACAAAAATATGGCGAATGAAGATAAGAGAGAAATTGCCAAAGTATTCGAGGTTGACTATATTTATTTAGAATCTTGGATTGAAAACTTATCTTATGTCAGAAATATATGTGCTCATTATGGCAGATTGTATGGTGCAAAACTAACGAAAACTCCAAAGTTATATAAAGAATATTTAAACCAAGGAATATCTAATAATACCATTTTTGCTAGTATAATTAATCTTAAAACGTTAGCTGAAGATGATTATTACGATAAATTTCATAGTGACTTATTAGAAATAATTAATAAATATCCATCAGTAGAATTAAAGCACTTAGGATTTATAGAGAAATGGGAAAGCATTCTTTAATGATTTCAGAATAAGCCAAAAGAATAATTACTAAAATGCAGCTCCGAGTGAGCTGTTTTTTATATTACACAGAATGGTATAATAAAATTAGTTAAATGGTTTATCAAATTGGGAAGTTATTTATATTAGGAAGGTACTAAATGGGAAATATTAAGTCTTTCAAGCTAGATAATAATTGTAGTGTTAAAGGTATGTGGGTTTTGAATTTAGGAGATTTATTTGAAAAGAATAGTTCTACTTTTTCAGATGAGGCCATGCCAGGCACCCTTGAATTATCAGAAGGAAGGATTACTTTAGATATTAATGGTTGTTTTAGTGGATTTAGATCTGATTTTGATAAAAATATATATCGTATTTATGGATATTTAAGTTCAGGATTGTTTGTAATATTAGAAAAATGTTTTATTATTGATAAAACATTTAGTGCTCCAGGTTACGTAGTAGAAAAATATCTTGCGAATGTAGCTTATGTACTGAATATAGATCCAATACATACTGATTTTAAGATTGAAGAAAGAATTATGGCTACTAAGGTTAATTTTGGGATTGATTATTTAGATAATTGGTACAATATTGATTTACCGAGCTTTGATGATTCAAGCGTATCAAAGGCAGTTACGATACACTACAATAATGAATTTTTTGATAATAATAAGTTTGAAATTTTAGATGGAAAATATATTTTAAGCTTAAAAAAAGATATAAAACCAAATCAAGTAATTCATCAGGGAGCGCAGATAAAAGTTGAATCATATATATCAATTTATACAAAAGAATATAAAGCAGAGACAATTGAAATATTCATTGGAATTGCAAACTGGACCTTAAAATTCAATGATTTTTTAACACAAAATTTTGGAAAGTATACTTACTTTGAATTTTATTTAGAAGACAAAATTAATAGGATGAGAATAGAAGATCTCGGGAATGGAGAAATTAAGTTTTATAGTCCTAAATGTAAAGGTAGACTCATATTTAGACAAGTTTCAAAGGAAGCTCATAAATTAAAAATAAATTCTTTAAGACTAAGCGATATTAAAGACGATTATGGAGAGCTACTTAAAGTATGGTTTGAAAAGAAAGATAGCCTACAGTATATTGTTGACTTATATTATCAAAACTTGAATTCAAGTTTAGAGATAGAAACAATTTTAGTAAATAAAATAAAAATGATGGAGACCTACTATGACAACTTCTTACAAAGTCAAGAAGAATTAACTGATACAGATTTAAAATTTAATGAAGCAAGAGAAAAGATAAAAAATTTTATGGATAGCTCTGAGATTGAAGAATCGACTAAAGAAGAGGTAAATAGGCGTTTATACAAAAACAAAAAGAAAAAGATGAATTTGAGAGAAAAATTAGAAGTAGTATTAGAAAGATTCCCAGATGAACTTAAAGTTGTGTTTTCTGAAATGGATCCTAATTGGAAAGAAGATACTAACTTTATATTTAATTTCTCACAAAGATTAAAAGATACGAGAAATTTTTATACTCATGGGGCAAATAATCAAAGAAATAAAAGCAGATTTAGAACGATAGATGAGCTTTTAAGTGCTAGTTTAGTTTTAGATTTTGTGATTTATTATTTTGTTTTAAGATCTTTATATGGTGAAAATAGAGATGAAAGGATATATCAGTATCCTTTTTTAAAGGCGAAACTAAGAAAATAATAATTACTAACTAATAGCTGGTTATGATTTAAGGGCAATAATTTAAGAAATTATACCGACTGTTTAGACGTAAGAGCCTATTATTATAGGGAGAAGCGGGACTTAAAATGTGATGGAGTGATTCATCTAAGAAATGGAGCTTATGGACTGATTGAAATTAAACTCGGTGATGGTTAATTAATGAAGAAAGTGATGAACCTTTAAAAGATATGTCATCAAAGATAGATATAAAAAATATTTTTAAACTATAATTTATGACGGTATTATGCGCCAAAGCGCCTTTTTGCTTATAAAAGGAATGATGGTGTTTACGTAATATATATTACTCCTCTAAGACCTTAATCGGTTTTAGCGTTTATCGACATATTTCCACATACGAGGCTTTTGAGAAATATTAAATTTTATCCATACTGACCACTCAAGACACGCAGAATGTATTACTCTTCTTAAAAAATAGGTTTTGATAGTACTTGTATCTCAAACTTATTTTTGAATTAAAACAAAGGAAAAATTATAGGGAAGATTTTGATTTTTATAGTAATTAAAATATATTTAATAAAATTTCCAAAAAGAAAATAAGTAAAAATATAAAAAACAAATTTTCACTACAGGACTTATTTAAAATATTAGTGAGTATAATGTAAGGAGGGAAAGATGGATATATTTTTAGTGACACTTAGAATATTGTTAGCGGCCTTTTTGGGAGCCATTATTGGTGTAGAAAGAGAAATGAAAAATAGAGCTGCTGGTTTTAGAACGCATATTATTGTTAGTGTTGGCGCCTGTTTAATTATGCTTATAGGAATAGATGGATTTGGCAAAATATCTGATGATGTTGGACGAGATGCGGCAAGGATTGCGGGCCAAGTTGTAAGTGGAATTGGTTTTTTAGGTGCAGGTACTATACTTCAAAAAAAAGAAGGTGTATCGGGTCTTACAACAGCTGCGACCCTATGGTTATCTGCAGCAATTGGACTTGCAGTGGGAATTGGATTTTATGAAGGAGCAGTAATTGCAACTATAATTTGTCTAGTAACCTTGGTATCATTAAAGGGCGTCAGTGATTTTATAAATGATATGACAACAAAGTCTTATATAATGGTATTTGATACTGACAATTTCGATGAAGAAAGCTTTCTAGATTTTGCTTCAAAAGAGGGCGTGGAAGTTAGAAAATTAGATATAATTGATGAAGAAATAGACGATAAATCAATGATTAATTCAACTTTATCCTTTAATAGGAATTATAATATTGGTAAATTTTTTAAGAAATTAAAATCAGACTATCATTTGAATTCAGTAAAATTGAGTAAACAAAAAAATTAAAAGAAAGATAAGTCGAGATAGAAGTTCCTAGAAAAATTATTACAGTTATGGATTTTGAGAGTCCTATCAGTTTTTGAAATTGTAAAATTAAAAAATTATTTGATGAAGGAATTTTAAAGAAAGATTAGTTTCAAATTAAAAAAACAAATTAATTAATAAACAAGGGGAAAAGTAAAGGCCCTCCTTATCTAGGAGGGAGTTTTAGGAGGCTTCCACTTATAAAGGGAGGTAGGAGATGTTAAATGGACAAGGCAGGAGAAAATATTTATTCTGCTTTATAGTGATGTTTGTAATTATGATTATTTTTTTAAACTACGCCCTAAGACATCCAGAGGCAAGTATTAGGATGCCAGTTGCTGTCCTACACATTTTTTATATTATATATGTAATAGGAATGTTTACTTGTCTGGTAAAATTTTTTAAAAGTAAAAAATAAATTATTAATTATAATAATTTTTTAAATTAAAAACAATTTGAATAATGGAAAAGGGAAAGGCGATTAAGAAAAAATCTTAGTCGTTTTTTTGTATCTTGTATTTTTAAGATAAAAGGACAAATAAAATTGCAATAATTAGAAAAAGTATTAAATTACTTAGAAAAAGATTGTAAAAAAATGATATTATTTATTTAGAGGAAATATTAAATATTCGCTTTATGGATTTTAATATAAATTTAAGGGGGATAATTTATGAGAAAAAGAAAGAGGGATAAAAAGAAAAGGAAAAAGATATTTATTATTTTACTTATTTTAGTTTTATTCTTTCCCATAACTTATCGCTACAAGGATGGTGGCACTGTTTCTTATAAGGCAATCCTTTATTCCTACACCATCTACCACAGGATGGAAGAGGATGAGTCCTATTTTACAGCTAAGGAGTTTTTAATTTTCCCCTTTAATTTTTTAAGATAAATAAAGACATAAGAAGAAGCAAGTTTAGTAAAAATTTAAGGGGGAGTATTTATGAGAAAAAGAGAGAAAGATAAAAAGAAAAGGAAAAAGCTGCGTATTTTATTACTTGTTATAGTCTTGTTCTTTCCCATTATTGGCAGCTCTGAAGAGGGCGTTGTGTGTTTCCTACCGAGCAATTCTTTACTCCTATAAGAGGTATGGAATAGTGGCTAGGGACGGCTCTTATAAAACAGTGCCTGAATTTTTAGTTTTCCCCTTTAATTTTCTAGATTAAAAGGATTAAAATAAAAGTAAGAAGGAGGCAGGGCATGGGACTAATTTTTGGTTTTTATATAAAAAAGGCTGTGAAGATCAAATGATTTTGCTAGGGTAAGCTTATTTACTTTTATTGCTTGGAATTTTAGAAAACGATGATATCCAATATTATTAACGGATTTAGATTGAAAGAGTATTTTGCGGAGGTTCTTTATGGGATTAATAGATATTGCCAGCAGTAAATCTATATGGCGTGGAATGGATTATTATAAACAGAATAAAGTTCTTTCGTATACTGTGAATGAAGATGGAACTTGCGAAGGTTTAGTAGCAGGTAGTGGCGATGAGGATTATCATGTTCATGTAGATATGGAGCATCCAAGAAAATCCACTTGCGATTGTTCTTTAGCAAATGGAAATAAAATAATATGCAAACACATTGTAGCTGTTTATTTTTGCCTTGATGAGTCAGAGGCAGATTGTTTTAAGAATGAAAAGACAATGTATGAATCAGAGGAAGAGGAGCGCAGGGCTAAGAAATATGATAAGTATATGGGATTTGCAAAAACTATGTCACAAGTAGAATTGAGAGAAGCATATGTGGAACTTATGATTGAATTAGATGAATATAGGTTAAAAGAAAAGTACGGGAAATAATTTTTCTTATATTCTGTAAATATATAGTAAAAAGGAAGTATGAGAATGGCAAAAGATTTAACTACGTCTCAAATCGCTAGACAAAATATTTTGAATAATGATTTAGCAGTTAATGAAATTCAAAATCAGACAGGTATTCAAGGTATTATGTTTGATGGACGATTAAGATTAACAAAATCAATGGTGGCAACATATTTTGATGTTGATGTGAGAACGATCGAGAGATATGTTAGCGAGAATTCTGAGGAAATTGCTTCAAATGGATATGAGATTCTAAAGGGTAAAAAGCTCAAAGAATTCATGGATTGTGTATTAGCACAGGATGTTCCCGACATAAATGTCGGGAACATTAGCAATAGAACTCCGCAAATAGCAATATTTGATTTTAAAGCCTTTCTAAATATGGCAATGTTATTGGCAGAAAGTGAAAATGCAAAAGTTCTTCGACAAATAATGTTAGACATTGTCATTGATTTTATTAATCAAAGAACTGGTGGTTCTACAAAGTACATCAATAAAAGAGATCAAGACTTTATAAGTGCTTTTCTTCAAGAGGAGAACTATCGTAGAGAATTTACTGATGCATTAAGAGATTATGTTGATATGGGAAATAGTAAATATGCTATATATACGGATAAAATATATCAAAGTATATTTAAGGAAAAGGCACAAGAATATAAACATATACTTCATTTGACCAAAAAAGATAATGCAAGGGATACTATGTATTCAGAAGTTTTAGATTTGATTGCATCCTATGAATGTGGTTTGGCTTCAATGATAAAAGCTCAATCGGAACAATTGGGAAGGAAACTTAATAACTGGGAATTGTCTGACATTTTTACATCATTTGAAACGTTGCCGTTATGGAAACCTTTAATAATTAGAGCGAGAACGAAAATGGCTAGTCGAGATATGGCGCTAAGAGATGCTTTTCATTATCAATTGGAAGAATATATCAAACCATTAGATACAGAAGAATATGAAAAATTCTTGGGTGTAGCTGGTGATGAGCTTGAAAAGTTGATGCAAGAGAATAGTGATGTATTAAAACGATTAAAGGAGCGTAGCTAATGGCAGAAATCAATTATATTACTATTGAAGAAGCTAAGGCTATTCACCAAGCTACCATAGAAAACAGTGGTGGTGGAGACTATGGTCAACTTGATACTGGAAAGTTAGAAAGTGTTTTGTTTCATATACAGAATGATGATTATTATCCAACCTTTTTAGATAAGCTGGAGCATCTATTTTTCTGTGCATGTAAGTTTCATTGCTTTGCAGATGGTAATAAAAGAATAACAATCACTCTCACCGCAATGTTTTTATTGAAAAATGGTTATATGGCGGTCGCAAAGGTATATTTTAGGGAGATGGAAAATATAAGCTACCATGTTGCGGCTGGACATATTGATGAAAAATTACTCCGAAGAATATTAGATGCTATTTTAAATTATACATATGATACAGATGAAGAATTAAAACTGGACATATTTAATGCGATATCTGTAATAGATGAATTCTATTAACCGCTCAATTAACCAAGAGAAAGTAAAAAATGTCAGAAAACAGGCGGATTAAGACCTTATTTAAGTTTTGTTAATATGTTCTTAATTTATAAAAGAGTCACGATGCAGTTACCTGTTGTAGCAAATTTTCATATCTCCTCGGCGTTACCAACGAGCCATGCAGAATGTATAACTTTGATGGTCAGGATATAGAAATAAGTAAACGAGGCTTATGTTGATACTGTAAAAAGGGGTCTTGATATATTAAAATATGATGATTGAGGAAGGAGGCAGGGCATGGGACATATTATTGAGTTTCCAGATGACAAGAGGGCAAGGGAGAAGATCCAAGAGCTTAAAAAAACTTTGGAGGACCTTGTTTTTGAAAGGGACAATCTTAAGTTTGTTATTTGTGAAAATATTAAAACTGCATATATGCTTACTTTTGGCAGCTTGGAGTACAGGCTCTACAAGGCCTATTGCAAGTATCTTCGCCTGAAGAGAAAAAAGATATAATACAGGCAAAAAAGAACCGTCAAAAAAAATTAAAATCTACCTACATGAAAGCTAGAAAAGGAGTAAAAAATGAAAGAAAAGCTAATAAAATTTTACGACAAAAAGGACAAAGACAAGGCTATTATTTTATTTTTGATTTATTTTTTTAGCGGCATTTTATTTTTAAGTATTGGCGAAATGCCAAAAGTTTATATGGCTGTGGCAGTTATAAACATAAGGCTTGTCATGCCCTTTTTGTTGGGGCTTTTGATTTTTTTGCCAAGCTTATTTAAAAGGCGAGGATATTTTTCTTATCTTCTAATTTTCTTATTCATTCCACATTTATTTTGGATATATTTTTTAAGTAGCAACTATCTTTTTTACCTGCCTCTTTCTTTGGGAATAATTTTTGGTTTTTACATAAAAAATACTGTGAAGACCCAATGATTTTGCGAGAGAAAAAAACCCTTTGTTGGAATATTTCTGACAAAGGGTTTTCTTCTATAATTTTAATCTTCTTCTATTACAAAGCCTGTTATGCGGGCTTGTATGGCAAGTTGGGTCCTAGTGTTAAAGCCAGTTTTATCCAAGAGGTGTTTAATGTGAGTCTTCACTGTGTTTTGCGAAATGTTAAGTTTTTCTGCTATCTCGTCATTTCCCACGCCTGTAGTCAAGAGGCGAAGGACTTGAATTTCTCTAGGCGTAAGCTCTGTTGACTTTGTCAAACCAAGCTTTACCTCTGGAGTTTCTTCGGGATAAATTGATTCGCCTGCCAGGGTCCTCTCGATGATTTCCAAAATTGTCTTCTCAGAAACTTCCTTGTACCAAAAACTATCTATGCCAATTTTTTTCGCCCTGTCCATCCAAGAAATTTCGGGCATACTTGTAACGGCGATTATTTTTATGTTTGGCTTTAATTTTTTTATCTTTTCTGCAGCATCAAGCCCGTTAGACCCGTCTTCCATGAGTATGTCCATAATGATTAGGTCCAAGTCATCCTTTATGACATAGGTGTCGGCAAACATGGCTGTGTCAATGCAGTAGACAACTTCGTAATTGGGGCATTGGTCTATATAAAGTTTAAACATCTCGCGGGAAACGAACTGGTCGTCTACAATCATTATTTTATAAGTCATAATTTTCTCCTTTAGGCCAAGACAAGTTTAGCTGAAATTTTGGGATTGCCTTTATCTCCATTCTACCACCATAACTTTCTATGTGCTGGCGAATATTTTTTAGGCCGCCCTTTTCCCTTATGGGTCCATGAGCAGGAAGTCCATCATTTTCTATTTTTAAGAACTTGTTAAGATCATCTTCACTTAGATAGATCCAAATGTTTTTTGCCTCGCCATGTCTTAGGGCATTATTTAGGGCTTCGTGGACAATGTCAACTAAAAGGATCCAGTCCCTTTCGTTGTCTGGAGTTTTTCCATGAAGATGAACTTTTACGCCAATGTCCTTTGCTGCTGAAATTAATTTTTCAAAGAGCAACTTATTTTTTGAAGTGTCAGGCTTTTCTTCTGTGAAGTCATTTTTTTCATCTATTTTTTCATCTAGGATCAAGAGACTTTCCATCCAAAGTTTTATGAGCATGTCGCGGTCTTCCTTGGTCTTCTTCTTTTTCTTCAAGTAGCGCCTAAAATATATGAGGGACTGACCGATTTTGTCGTGAATTTTTATCTTCGCCTGCAAAATTTCCTTTTCCCTAGTGTATTCCACCACATTTTTTTGGTAGTCCTTTAGGCTTTCGTTTATTCTTTGAATTTGCGAAGTCTTGCTCTCGATTTCTTGGTACATTGCCCATTCAAGGGTAATGTTATAAGCCAAGGTCTCTCTAAAATTTTCGTGAAGAATAATTTTTATGAGCCAAACCTTGCCCTTGGACTCAATGACAAGGGGGTCCCTTTGCAAAACTTTTGTGGGAGCCTTGATTTTATTATTTTTCACATCTTCAGCGCAAACTACATCATTTACTAGCATCCTGCCAAAGACTTGGTAGGAAATTTCTTGCATCTGCCTATTTACTAAAAGAGGCGTCCCATCTGCTTTAGAAAAGCAAATGCCATCGGGTAGGTTGTCCATGCTTTCCTTAATGGAGTTCTTGCCAATGCTTGTGTTTTGCGTTTTAAAAAATTTGCTAAAAAATAAATATTCCAAGGAGCAAAGAAAGAGGTCGTAGTAAATAAATATATATACTGGCAAGGATAAAAATAATTTGCTCATATTAATTTTTCCACTGCCAATTTCTGCCAAAACTTGAAGGGGCAAAAAGCTCAAGAGGAAAATCCCTAAGCTAAAGGCAAAAAAGGGGGACTCTCTTTTAATGTTTGAAGCTGCAACGACAAATTTTAGGCTTACAACTAAAATCACTAGGTTTACCACAAAGAGGTAGGTCAACCTAAAGGTGTTTAGGTCCATTAGTTTCATAGGGCACCCCTTTCAATAGAAATAGTCCAATTTATTTGATCACCACTAAAGTTTTCGTGGATTAAGATGCCCTCTTTCCTATAATTTTTTTCTAGCTCCTTAAAGAGAGCAAAAGTTTTTGAAGATATGACTTTTATCTTTAATTCGGGGCGCCTTCTCTTGTCGGCAAAGATAAGGCTAATAGAAGACATGTGAGGCTGATAAATTTCCAAAATACTTTGGAAAATTTCATATAATTTTAGACAAATCTTTGCATCAAAGCTTCTGTTAATTCGCCAAGCTAAATCTGTCTTGATGTTACTTAATTCTAAATAATCTAGGGACTCAGAGAAGGCGAGCCTTAACTCTGAAAGGTCCAAATTTTTTTTG
Source organism: Peptoniphilus hominis (ex Hitch et al. 2025) (assembly GCF_040096015.1). Lineage (NCBI taxonomy): Bacteria > Bacillati > Bacillota > Tissierellia > Tissierellales > Peptoniphilaceae > Peptoniphilus > Peptoniphilus hominis (ex Hitch et al. 2025). Next base: position 17,666 of record NZ_JBBMFO010000018.1, read on the forward strand.
TTCTTTGTGAGCAAAAATAAGTTTGCATATCTTTTTATGTAGACATCTAAGATGCAGGCATACTTTAAAGTCTTTTCAAACTCCACTTCATCTTCTGGCAGGTTTTTCATAATGTATTTTAGCTTTTCAAATTGAGGTTCCAGCTTTAATTGGATGTACTCTCTTATTTCCTTTTGCTCCTGGACCTTTACCATATTTTTCTTTAGCTTGTTGTTGGCCTTTAAAAGTTCATTTTCGCTAAGCATTTCTTCATTTAGCTGCATTAATTTTTTCTTGAGCTTGTTAAAATCTGTTAGGTCAACGAACCAAAAAGATTTGCCGCCCTTGATGCTGGCACTTTCAAGTAGGGTGTTCTCATTTAAGAGGACAGGCTTCTTGTAGGCCTTATTAATGAGCTTAGGCTCTATATTGGGATAATTTTTGGGAGTGAAAATAATATTTTCATTTAAGTCCATTATGCCAATGTTAAGTGATGACATCTTTAAAAAAGATTCGTAGCCCCTGTTGGAAGGGATGAGCCTTTTAAAAACTAGGGATTCAATAAATAAAATCACCATTAAAATATTGAACTCGGCACTTTTAAAGACCATTTTAAAATATTCAAAGGGCTGCCAGCCAAGCATGTATAAAAAAGTGTAAAGTGCCCAAATTAATAAAATGGAAATGGAAGGGATTATTATGGAGATGGGTCCTCTTGTTATGTATGGAATCATTGTAAAAAATAGGGTCAAAAGAGAAAGGATACCTATATAAATAATTCCAAAATAAAAAACAGGTCCATATTGGTTTAAGCCCCTTGAGCTTGCGTCTAAGGAAAAGACAAGTCCATGGATGTCGTTAGTCAAGATGAGAACAACTAAAACTCCCGTTGGGACCCAAAGGAGTTTCCAAAAGTCGCTAATATTTTCCCTTTCAGACTTTCCAACAAAGAGGGATGTCAAAAATACAAGCTGGATGAGGACTATGGGGAAGACATAATAAAAATATCTGATGTATCTGACAGCCAAGGGACTTTCTAATAATATTTCGTACTTAAGAGTTCTAAATGCCAAATAAAAAATTAAGAGGATGCCAATAGTTTTAAATCTTCTGACAACTGATGCCCTTAAAACTCTGTTATTCATATTTCTAAGCCACAAGAAAATTATTGTGGTGTAGAGGCAAAAAATTATTACATGTACAGGAAAATTTATTAGAGAAAAATAATCCAATGTGTGAAGGATGCCTGCCACAAAAACTAAAAAAATTGAAAGCAAATAGCTAATTATTTCTTTGCGATACACTAGTCTCCCTCCCTTCTTCCACAATTTTATTTAGATAGAGATTTAATCACTTAAAGTTTTTTTAATTATATCAAAAAAAAGGTCTTTAAGCTATTTGATTTCAGACCTTGGATAAGGGGTGGAAATTATTTTAGCAAAAAAATAAAAAATTTTTTAAAAATTTATAAAAAATCACCCTTTTGGGTGATGTGAAAATTTTAAATTTTAGTAGAATGAAATTATAAAGATAGAAAGTTGGAAAAATTTGAAATTAGGAAGAAATATTTTTAGAAAGAGAGGAGATAGGAATGAAAAGTTTTAGGAAAGGCCAAGAGAATTTAAGGATAGAACTTACAAAAGTATAGGAAGGTGACGACATGAAAAAGAAAAATGGGATTTCAAAAATTTTGTTACTGCTTTTAATTTTATCATCCTTTATTTTTAGTGGATATAAGATTCAAAAGCCAATAAAAATTTATATTAATGGGCAACTGGTAGAGTCAGATCAACCGCCACTTATTATAGATAACAGGACCTTCGTTCCAATTAGGGTAATTGCAGAAGATCTTGGTGCAATAGTTAACTACGACAATAAAGACAGAATTGTGACAATAAAAAGAGACAAGACAAATATTTTACTTGCCATTGGCGATGATATTGCTCGAATTTCAAGTGATGTGGAGACGAGACCTGCAATCTTAGATGCGCCAGCTTTTTTGAGAGATGATAGGACCTACCTGCCACTGAGGTCTATTTCAGAATTATTTGGCATGCAGGTTGATTGGGATGGAGGTAAGAGAGCTATCTACATAAAGGAAAAATCTTATTTGCATGACTACATTAATAGAGATAATGCATTAGAAGAAGTCCTTGAAAGATTGAAGGAACTTGGAATTTTTAAAAATGAAAAAGTTTATTTTGAGGTAGATGACTATGAAATGAAACTAGATGGCGGAAGTTATGAGGGCTATTTAGTTACTCTTAGGAAGGACAACCCTATTGATGAGAATTTGACGGAAATGATGGGGCAATACTTTATCAACAAGAAGGGGACTATAATCATGGAATATGATGTGGTAAAAGATAATTTTAAGCTCTTAATTGGAGTTAATTAAAAGTTAAAGATATAAGGAGGAAATAATGGGATTTATACAAGCTTTTATGGGTTCTTTAGGTGGAACACTAGCAGATCAATGGAAGGATTTTTATGGACCAATGCCAGGAGTGCCTGCAACAGCAGCAGTCTTTCCTGGAATACCTATGGGAGTAAACAACAAGAGGGGAGCAAACTATAAGGGCAACGAAAATGTAATTACTAATGGCACAAAGGTAATCGTACCTGAAGGCACAGCCCTTATAACTATTCAAGATGGAGCAATTACAAATATTATAACTGAAGTTGGCGGATACGAATACAATACTGAGGACCCAAACTCTAAATCAATATTTGCAGGCGACGGCTTTGTGGACTCCATAGTTAAGTCTTCTTGGGAAAAGTTTAAGTTTGGGGGCATACCTGCCACTAGCCAATTGCTTTTCTATGTGAACTTAAAGGAAATTCCAAACAACAGGTTTGGCACACAGTCAGAAATTTATTGGGACGATGCCTTTTTTGGCACACAAGTTGGCGCCATAACTCGTGGTACCTACACCCTTAACATAATCGACCCTATTTTATTTATAAAAAATTTCGTGCCAGTAAAATATTTAATAGCCGATGCAGAAATTTTTGACTTATCCGACATGGACAATGACGCAGCAGAGCAACTATTTAACGAAGTTGTGGGTAGTCTTTCAGCAGCCTTTTCAAATTATACCAATGACCCAAGTAGGGGCAACCGCATGAGCAGGATCCAAGGCGATCAAATTGGCTTTGCCCAAGCTCTAGCTCAGGCAGTGGAAGAGGGCTATCAATGGAAGACTTCAAGGGGACTTCAAATTGCAAAGACTGCCATACTTGCCATTGAATATGACGAAGATACTAAGACGCTTATGTCTGATGTCAAAAAGGCAGATGCCCTTGCTGGCAGCCGTGGCAACTCCTTCTTCCAACAAGCAGCAGCAAGAGGTATGCAGTCTGCTGGTGAAAATGGCGGCGGAGCAAATATGGCATTTATGGGCATGGGCATGAATGCAGCTGGAAATATGATGGGTGGAGTAAAACAGCCAGATGCTGGAAATTCTTACCAACCAAATTTTGGGGCTGGACAAGTTAATCAAAACCAAGCTTACAACCAAGGACAGGCAAACCAAGCCTACAACCAAGGACAGGTAAACCAAGGATATAATCAAGGACAAAATCAAGCCTACAACCAAGGACAAGCTAGTCCAAGTCCAAGCCAAGACCAAGAAGACCCAACAGAAAAATTAATCAAGATGAAAAAACTTCTCGACGCAGGAGTTATCACTGAAGAAGAATTTGCCAAGATGAAGTCTGATTTGCTAGGCATATAAGAGGTGATCTTATGACAGATGACAAGTCAAGAGAAGATGTAAAAATAATAGAAGGCGAAGAAAAAGAAAAAGATGGTCAGGTGAAATGTCCAAAATGTGGCTCTACTGACATTGCCACAAACACCAAGACGGGGAAACTAAGATGTAACTTTTGCAGGCACGAATTTGAACTGGACCTTGCAGAAGAAGATGAAGATATAAGCACTTTGGAAGGAAGAAAAATTAGAGCTGGCGCCAAGGACATAGAAGAAGACAGTAAAGATATAATCACCCTAAAATGTGAATCCTGTGGCGCAGAAGTTGTCATAGATACCAGAACTTCAACTCAGGCTAGATGCCACTGGTGCCGCAATACCTTGTCTATTAACAATAAAATACCAAATGGTGCTGTGCCCGATGTAATACTTCCCTTCAAGGTATCTAAGGAAGATGCAAAAAAAGAAATTGCAGACTTTGTAAAGGCGAGAAAGTTTTTTGCTCACCCAAGCTTTACCAGAGAATTTTCCACAGAAAATATTTGCGGAGTTTACATTCCTTACATGTTAATAGATGTCAATGGCCACATGAGACTTGTTGGCGAAGGTGAAATCGAAACAGCTTGCAGGAAAGTTGGAGAAGAGGGCAAGGAGCATTACGAATACGACGCAGATGTCTATGACGTTATAAGAGATTTTGACATATTTATAGACGACCTCTCCATTGAATCATCAAGCGACAAACTAGATTACTCATCAAAAAGTAAAACCAACAACATAATAAATTCCATTATGCCCTTTGACACAGAAAATTGCGTAAACTTCAACTCAAATTATTTGACAGGCTACACATCAGAAAAGAGGGACACAAACATAGACCTTCTTCAAGAAGTAGTTCATGCACAAAGCTCTGATGTGGCAAGGCTTGAAGCCAAGAATACCATTACAGAGTATGACAGGGGAGTAAGGTGGAAGGAAGAAGATTTTGAAGTCAAGGGCGACTCATGGAAGTCAGCCTACTTGCCAGTCTGGCTCTACAGCTACATGCAAACTAAGGGCAAGAAGAACCTCCTTCACTATGTAGCAGTAAATGCCAGGACCTTGGAGACAATGGGCAGCGTTCCAATTAATTTCACCAAGCTTTATTCCGTTTCAATTTTAATAGAAATTTTTGGAGGAATATTGGCATTTATCATCACGACTTTTGCTGCCATGGAAAAATTTAATGGCACAGATTTTCAAGACTACAGAAATTATGCTTGGCTCCTCTTGCTTTCAGGCTTTGTATTTTTTGTAACCATGTACTTGCGCTACAGAAACGCCAATGCCAGACACCACTACGAGCTTGAGACTAAGCACGCAATTTCAAATCTAGTCTGTGAAGATAACTTTGTGACAAGTATTTACTCAGTGAGAAACAGCCAAATCTGGGGAGACAACACAGATGAACTAAAGGGCAACAAACTAGACCTAAGTAAGGACAAGGTGCTTAAAAAAGCAATGGATAAGGGAGTCCTAGATGAAGCCCTTGAAAATCAAAAGAAACTAGAAGAAAAAGACCAGTAAAAATTTGGGGGTGGACTATGAAAAAATCAAAAATTAAAATTCTGTCCTTACTTTTGGCATTAATTTTAATGACCATGACTTTAGGAGCTTGTGGCAATGAAACTGGTGGTGAAACTGGAGGGCCAGATGATGTTGCTGAAAAAGAATATATGAAAAAAGAAAAAATTGAAAGGGAAAAAGAAAATAGGGAAGAAAAAATTTGAGACCAAAGGATTTTTGAGCTTGCAGGCAATAAATTTGAGCTCCTAGAAAGTAACCTAATAGAAGATTCCGATGGCGACACAGACCTTGTAAACACTTGGAAATTTACAAACAACACTAAGGAAGCAACATCAGCTGCCCTAAATGTCTATATAACTTTTATGCAAAAGGACCAAGACATGGATACACCGGGCTCAATTTTCATTAAAGAAGGTTCTACAGACCAGTTGGCAGACTACTCCTTTGAAAATGTAGAGCCAGGACAAAGCAAAGTATTTTTCACTTCCTATAAGCTAAAGGACAAAGAAAGTCCAGTTACCATAAAAATATCTGACATAGATGGATCAGATGAAAGCAAAATCCAAGTGCCTCTTGCTGATATGGAAACAGTAACAGTTGACGGCTTAGATGTGCCAGAATAAAATCTAGAAATTCTATTGGCTCAAAAAACTTTTGCTTAGAAAAAAATTAAGCCTAAGAGTAGAAAATAAGGAATAAAAATATAAACTAGAGTACAAATTTTTATTTCTTCCTAACCCCTTTATTGGAAAATTTCCAGTAGAGGGGTTTTTATTGTTGGCAGGGTGGAAATATTTCAAATAGAAAGTTTTACTTTTTAATTTTTATAGGTCTTTAAAAAATTAAATTCAAAAAATGTAAAGAGAAATTTACTGATAAGATGGGAATTCAATCATTCAAATATTTTTTCGCAAGGACATTTATGATAAAATATTAGACAAGAATACTTTATCTTAATAAAGAGAAAGCAATGGAGGAAATTATGATTGAAAAAATTATTGACGACAATGAAAATATATTGTGGCGAGGAAAGCCCAATGCCTTTCTTTATATTCTAGGCAAGCCAAGCATTTATTTGATTGCATTAATTTGGGGAATCTTTGACTTCTTTTTTATTTCTAATTTTTTTAGAGAATTTACCTTTATGAATGGATTTTTTAGAGAACTTAGCTTTATGAATGGATTTTTTATAATTTTCTTTATGTTTCATCTTTTCCCTGTCTGGTTTGCAATTTTAATGCCCATTTACAGGATTTTTAATTATGGAACTATAGAATATGCAATTACAGACAAGAGAGTTTACATCAGCCAGGGCGTTTTTGGAAGAGATGTAAATAATTATGAGCACAGAGAGCTTACAAATTTGAAAGTAGATGTAAATTTTATGGAAAACATCAAGGGACTTGGCACAATTATCCTAGCTTATAAGGGCGAAGGGGGAAATTCAGCTTACAGCTTTAAGGCTGATAACAATAAATTTATTTCCATTGAAGATCCCTACGATGTTTATAAACTACTTAAAAAAGTATCCCTCGATGTTGCAACAGACCAAGCCTATCCCAATGCCTATAGACCTGAAGAAAACACTGGCTACAATACAAAATATAAAAGATAATTTAAAAAAATTGCCTCCACAGGGGGCAATTTTTTATGCCTTATTTTATTTGGTGAAGATACAAAGGACTTGGATAATATTTTGATTCTTTAAGAAGGAATAATGGCAAGGGGACTTTCCTTTTAATTAATTTTGTTTTTTTATGGGCTTAAAGGATATAAATAAAAGAGTATAGGGAAAAGAAATTATAAATGTGATAAAATGTTTTTATAAATTAGAAGGGGGATATTATGTCAGAAAATAAAAAAATCGCCATTCAAGAAACTTATGGCGAAAGATTTCAATATTGCTGGGGTTGCGGTCCTAAAAATCACGAGGGAATGCATTTAAAATCTTATCCATCAGAAGATGGAAGTGAGTGCATAACAAAGCTTACTCCTGATTCAGTTTACACTGGTGGCGTTCCAAAGAATCTTTTTGGTGGAATGATTGCCATGCTTTTCGACTGCCATGGAACTGCATCTGCTGCTTGGTTTAAACACCACGACCTAGGTCTTGACCTAACTGAAGACACAGTAATTGGTCGCTTCATAACTGCAAGACTTGAAGTTGATTTTAAAAAGCCAACTCCAATGGACACTGAAATTACAATTACTGCCACTGCTGAAGAAATTGGCGAAAGAAAAGTCATTGTAAACATGGTAATGGAAGCTGATGGTGAAGTTCGTGCCAAGGCAAAGATGGTTGCCGTTGGTGTAAAGGACAATATGTAATTTTTTAAAGAGACTTTAGAGGTCTCTTTTTTTCTATTAATTTTTATAATTTTCCCAGTAAAAATGGTAAAATAAAGAGAAAATAAATTGAAATTTTAATAGGAGTTTTTATGAGTTTAAAAAATAAAAAAATTGCATATATTTTTCTTTATCTTGCCTCCTTTGCTATAAGTTTTGGAATTTTAGTCTTAGTTAATAAAATTGAATTTATCCCAATAATAAATAATATCATCCTAGGATTTGGTTTTTTACTTTTTATTGGTCTACAAATTTTTTCACTCTACAAGTTTACGAAATTTAAAATTAATAAGCAGGGTAAAATATTTGTCTTTATTCTAATTTTAATTCTTGGGTTGATTTTTGCCTTCTATATATTTTTAGCCTCTGTATTTTCTGGAAAAGAGAATCGAAGTTTAATTTATGCTGGCGAAAAATATTATATTTTAAATGTGGGCTGGATGGATCCTCTTTATGAAGTTTACAGAAAAAATTTCATCACCATGGATAAGTTAGATGAAGAAGGGCTTGATCAGGTCTTTTCTGATTTGAGTAAAATTCATGATGAGGACCAGAGAGAAATTTTAAGGTTTTTAATTTATGGAAGAGAAGATATGAAAGAAGAAAATCATGGTGCAAAAGAAAATCATCAAGTAGAAGAAAAGCCTGAAGAAAAAAATCCAGCAGAAGATAAAAATGAATTTTTAAAAAATTTCACAGCAGAAGATGCCATAAAAATAGAAAATTCAGACTATGGACTACTTGAAGTAGACCATGCAGGAGCCAGGAGTCGCTGGTTTTTTGTAAAAATAGTGGGCGATGACATGAAATTTATTTCAGAATTAGAAGAAACAAGCCCAGGCGTCAGCGGAAGAGTTGATGATAAGGGAAATATTTATTTAAAGTTTACTGATGTAAATAAAAATGAGACCCACTATATTTCAAGGGACGGAGGCAGAACTTTTGAAAAATGAGGAGAAAATATGGAATTTATTCTTGGAATTTTGGCAATATTTTTTGCAATTAAAAATATAATAGCTTGGACTCATGGAAAGGATCCGCAAAAGTATAGATTTTTGAGCCTTACCTTTACATCTCTTACAATTTTTTCTTTTTATTATATGGGAGCGGAGTTTCTATCAAAAGGAGATATAGCGGGCGCTTTAGATGTTGTTCCTACAATATCAGAAAGTTTATTCTTTTGCACAATTGCTTCAATAATAATAAATGGAATTACGCTTTTTAAGATAAAGTAAAGTGAAAACTTTGAAAATTTTGCGGACTTTTTTATTTATTTTAAAGAGAATTTACAATATGATGATATAATGATAGGACTAAGGATTTCGGAGGCTTATTTTGAAGAAGAAAGAAATTTCCACAGCTATGTTATTTATAATTTTATTTGGCATTGTCAGTTTATTTTCCGACATGACCCATGAAGGTGCAGCTAGCATTAGGGGAGCTTACCTAAGTGTACTTGGCGCATCAGCTGGGACAATTGGTTTTATATCAGGTCTTGGCGAACTTGTGGGCTACTCCATGAGGTATGTCTTTGGGAAAATTACTGACAGGACAAAAAAATATTGGCCCATGGTAATTTTTGGCTACATTTTAGATATTTTGGCAGTGCCTGCTCTTGCCCTTGTTGGCGAAAAGGGTTGGCTTGCGGCATCCATTCTCTTGGTGGTACAAAGAATGGGCAAGGCTATAAAGAAACCTGCCAAGGACACTATTATGTCCTTTGCTGCCTCCCAAGAGGGCGTGGGCAAGTCCTTTGGCATACAAGAGATGCTAGATCAAATTGGTGCCTTTCTTGGTCCAGTTATGCTCTACTTAGTTATGTTATTTAAGACAGAGGGCAGCACCTTTGACATCTATAGAACTTGCTTTGCCTTTTTGGCTATCCCTGGTTTTATTACCATTCTTCTCTTGTTTTATACCAAGATGAAATTTCCAAACCCAGAGCACTTTGAGCCTGAGTCAAAAAAAGAAGAGGCCTTCCACATGAAGAAGTCCTTTATATATTATATTGCAGGTATTTCCTTCTTTGCCTTTGGCTTTATTGACTACTCAATAATAATTATGCACATAACGAGAAATTACACGGCTGTGGCTGGAAGCCTTCAGGAGACATCTGCTATTATAAATTCTGGCTCAATTCCACTCCTCTATGCAGGAGCCATGCTGGTGGATGCCATAGCGGCACTGGTTTTCGGCCACATTTACGACAAAAATGGAGTGAAGGCTCTTGTAATCTCCACAATAATTTCTGCTCCCTTCTCTCTATTTATCTTTGGCTTTAAGAGCCTTCCAGCACTTTACTTTGGACTTGTCCTTTGGGGCATAGGCATGGGTGCACAGGAATCAATTTTAAAGGCGGCAGTGACTTCCATGGTGCCAAAGAAAAACAGGGCAACGGGCTACGGAATTTTTGAATGTTCCTTTGGATTTTTCTGGTTCTTGGGGTCTTGGCTACTGGGAGTTATGTATAGCATCTCCCTACCAGCTACGATAAGTATTTCTATAGCTGCGCAACTTCTTGCTATTCCACTATACTTAAAGGTTGCAAGAGTAAAATAAAGGCGGTCTCCGTCTTTTTTTATTGCATAAATTTCTCAAAAAACTTTAAGGAAAATTTACAATTTTTTTACTTTTCCTTTAAAAAAAGACAATTATATTGTAAGATTAAGTTGAGTAAAAAATTGGGAGGATTTATGTCAATTAATTATTTTATCGAACTATTGGGAGGGCTTGCTCTCTTCCTCTACGGCATGGAAATGATGAGCAGCGGCCTTGAGCTAGTTGCAGGTGACAGACTACGCGTTGTAATCGAAAAAATGACATCGAGTTTTTTTAAATCAATACTCGTTGGTACTTTCGTAACTGCCATAATCCAGTCATCCTCTGCCACTACGGTAATGGTTGTGGGTTTCGTAAATGCTGGACTTATGACAATTTATCAAGCAGTTGGAATTATAATGGGGGCCAATATTGGTACAACTATCACTGGACAATTAGTTGCCCTAAATATTTCTACACTGGCTCCTATAATTGCCTTTGTGGGATTTTTGCTAAATACATTTTCTAAAAACAAAAAGAAAAGATACATTGGTCAAGCTGTAATTGGACTTGGATTTTTGTTTATGGGAATGCAATTTATGAGCGAATCCATGGAACCTCTTAGAGACTATCCTGGCTTTGTAACTCTCATGACAAAGTTTGACAACCCAATCCTTGGCGTACTTGCAGGTACAGCTATCACTGCAATACTCCAATCATCTTCTGCATCTCTTGGTATTTTGCAGGCCATTGCCAACCAAGGTGTAATGCCACTTCACTCAGCCATGTATATAATCTTTGGATTTAACATTGGAACTTGTATTACATCTGTCTTGTCATCAGTTGGTTCATCTAAGAATGCCAAAAGAACAGCCCTAGTCCACGTGCTCTTTAACATTATTGGTACTATAATATTTGTAACAGTTTCCTTTATAGTTCCAATTGATAAAATAATAATTAGTTTTTCAAGGGACTTGCCAGCGGCACAAATTGCCAACTTGCACACCCTATTTAACGTTGCAACATCAATACTTTTGTTCCCATTCTCAAGAAAGCTTGCAGATTTATCCTTCAAGATCATTCCTGGTATCGACAAGGAACAAGAAGAGATGTCTCTACAATATATCAACAAAAATATTGTCAAGGATGCACCAGCTACCTTTACTGATGTGAAGGCAGAAATTAGAAGAATGCTTGAAATAGTAAGTCAAAACTATGAAAATTCAGTTAGCCTCTTGAAAAATTTTGACGAAGAAAAATACGATGAAATATTTAGGCGTGAAGAAGTAATAAATTATTTAAACAAAGAAATTTCCGCCTTTATAATCGACTCCTTGGGGCTTGCCATGAACGAACAAACTTCTGCAAACTTTGCAGCCTACCTTAGAATTTCAAGGGACATGGAAAGAATTGGAGACCACTCCAAAAACATTGCTGAAGTTGCAAAATTAAAGGAAGACCAAAGTCTTGCCTTTACAGATAAAACCTTTGAAGAATTAAAAGAAATAAATGATGTAATTGAAAAGATGTTTTCTTCAGCCCTTGGCGAATTAGATAAGGACGAAAGAGTTGCCTTTATGAGATCCTCAAACGAATTAGTTCAAAAGGATGCTACACAATTTAGAAACAATCACATGCTTAGAATGAGAGAAAAAATCTGTGACCCTGAAAGTGGACTTCTCTACGAAAAGACACTGGCAGCCATGGAAAGAATTTCATCCTACATTTCTAATGCAGGAAAACTTGCCATATAATATTTTAAGATCTGCTCCTTGGGGCAGATTTTTTATGTCTTTTTAGGAAAGGCTTAAAAGCTTTAGATCTTGAAAATTTAGATGGCAGAAATTTTTTGAGCCTTATAGATTGCCATAAAAATTTTTTATCTCCCACAATGGGTATATGTAAGATGGAGGAAGTAATGGAAAAAAATAGAATTGCAGACTTAAATAAATATATAGAAAAAAATTATCCCAAGGCAATTTTTATGGAATCAAGTGAAATAGAAATTCCAAACTTTTTGCAGAGAGACTTTCAAGATGGAGAAAAGAACTGCACCCTTGCCAGCCTTACGAGAATTATAAATTATTATTTTAAGGACTTGGACAAGTTTAAAATTTATGGGGAAATTTTTGAAATCGCAAGGAGAAATGGATACTTCAAAGAAATTGGAACCCTACCCTTTTTTATTTCTCGTATAGCCAATACTTATTTTAAGAAAAATAAGATGAAGATAAAGGCGAGAGGCATCTACCTGGGAAATTTTTATTCTCATGTAAAAGAGGAGATAGATAAATTTCGTCCAGTCCTCATGAATCTTGCCACTGGCTACTACAAAAATCACTCCCTGGTTATTTTTGGCTACTCCCTTTATGACTACAGGGGAATGAAGATAAAAATCCTTCATGTCTATGACGGTTGGAACAAGACTCCTTCCTACATAGACTACAGCAACCTCAAAGGCTTTATGAATTTTCCAGTTTTTTCTTACAATATTTTTAACATTGACTAATTTTGTCAAATATAATAGAGTTTAGGTCTAGAGAAAAGGTGATGTTATGGAGAAATCTTATTTAAAATTTTTAGTTTCAGAACTGCTTTTTGTAAAGGAAGACACAATAATAAATTTGATACCAAAGACATACGAGAGATACGGAGAAATTTTTGGTGATCTAGAAAATTTTGTTGATAGCTTAAATTTAAATATAAGAAAAGTCAGGAGGAACATAAAATTATTGGACAAATTTTCTCCTGAAGATGCAAAAAGAAAATCTGAAGAAGAATTTGAGAGAGAGTTTAAAGAGCTTGAAGAGGAAAATAAAAATAAGTACGCAAGAGATGAGGGACCTGTAATTTCTGATGAAAAGAGAAAGGAAATCGAGGACATCTTTAGGGAAGTTATCTTTTATTACAGCCCAAGCCTAAATGATTTTCCAACTGAGGAATTTGAAAGGGCAGAGGAACTTTTTAAAAACTGCGACGAGGATGGTCTTTTAGAATTTTTAAAGAGAGATAGACCAAGAGAGCTTGACATAAGTAGTGAAAACTTGCAATACATGAGAGAGGACCTAGAAATAGAAATATCCATGATCTTTGACAGGTTTCCCCTTAACCAACTTGATATGCTTGATGACAAGGAGGCAATAGACTTTAACCTAAAGAGGCTAAAGGGAGTCTATGAAGAGTACCAAGAGATCTATGGAGGTCTTGGCGAAGAATTAAATATAAAAATTGCAGAAAAATATTTACCCCGTAATTAATACGGGGCATTTTTCTATTTTCTTGAACTTTTTAAAATTTCACGGGTAATTTTTATTGCAAGCCTTCCTGCTATAAGGCCCAGGATCAGTCCTGCGATTATATCGCTTGGATAATGCACGAAGAGATACATCCTGGAGAAGGCAATGAGTCCTGCTAAGATTAGGGCAAGGGCTCCTCTTTTTTTGTTGTAATAATAAATTACAGATGCAGCGGCAAAGGATGAGCCAGTGTGTCCCGATGGGAAGGAATATCCCATGGGCTCCCTTATTAAGATTGCCACATCATCTACTGTGAAGGGTCTCGGTCTCGCTATTATTGGCTTTAAAATCAAGAGACCAAAGACAGAAAAAATAATAAGAGCTACTGCAAGGCTAAAGCCCTCTCTCTTTAATTTGTTATTATTTTGAAAGAGCAAAAATAGAGCAGCAACAATCCAAATAAATCCTCCATTCCCAAGACTAGTTATAAAAATCATAATATAATTTAGTATTGGAGAGTGGAGACTTTGTAGCGATTCTAAAAATTTTAATTCCATTATTACTTTTTACTAAATTTATGCTTTACAAAGTTCACAAAATTCTTCATGTCCTTTTTTAGGAAGGCGTCGTTGTGGTAGACCATGTAGTAAGTTCTCTTAATAGAGAGGTCTTCTAGTCTGTGTTTAACAACGTCTTCGTCCTTAAAGGATGAAGATGCGCCAATGGAAAGAGCGTCAGAATTTTTTACAATATTTAGAACCATGTCCTTGTTTTGGCAGATGAATTTTAAATCAATTGGTATGCCTCTTTCACGAAGGAAATTTAAAAGCATTTTTTTAGAATTATCATCTAAATCGCCAAGGACAAATTTTTTGTTTCTCAAATCTTCTGCGTCAAGGACTTCCTTGTCTTTGATGTCAGAATCCTTTGAGGAAATTATAAAAATTTCATCTTCATAGAAGGACTCAGCTGAATTATCTTCAATGCCAGCATCGCCATCTATTATGGCAAGATTTATAATGCCAGAATGTAATTTTTCAATTATTTTTTCGCGTGAATCAACATATACTCTTAAGCTTACATCTTCTTTTTTCTTTTCATAATCGTTGATTATTTCAAGCAAAAATTGAGAGCTAAAGTTTGAACTCACACCAAGATTTATGTTGTGAGCAGTAGATGAACTTTGCAAAAAAACAACAGTATCTTCAAATTGTTCCAAGATATTTAGGGCATAATCATAAAGCCTTAAGCCAACATCTGTTATGTATAACTTTTTTGAAATCCTATCGAACAATTTTACATTGTACTCGTTTTCTATTTGCGAAATTGCGTGGGAGACAGTTGGCTGCGAAATTTTTAAATTTTTTGCAGCGTTAGACATATTCTTTGCCCTAACAACTTCGATAAATATTTCCAAATCCCTTATAGTCATATTAACCTCCTTAAACTTATTCTATTATTATTTTTAAGAAAAATCAAGATTTATAGTAAAAAGGTTATATTTTTATTTTTTAGTAAAGATTCTTCATTCTTGTTGATAAAGGAACTCATCAAGAATAAAAAAGATTTGTAAAAAAATAGACAAAAGCCTTAAGCTTCTGTCTATCACCATTTATTTATATCGTAGCTTTTAATATCCTTAAACCAAGCCTTATCATCAGCCAAATTTTCTTGGAAGACGCCCTCCTTTTTCATGTAGTCTATAAAAAATAAATTAAACTTTTCTGCGCCTAGAACATTTAGGTGGTGGGGATCATAAAAATCTTCCTTGGATAAATTCATCTCTTCATTAAAGTCGTTGAAGTCGATAAAGCTTTCGCCCCTAGCCTCTATTTCCTTGGCTATAACCCCTATGTTATCGCGATATAAGTCGTAATCGTAGATGGGAGTCTTGACGAAAAATAATTTCACGCCATTTCTCTCTGCCAGGTCAATTATTTCATCAAGGGCAGCCATATTAAAGGCAAAGTAAGTTTTTTCATCATAGGCATGAGCGGACTTCCTAAACTTATTTATCTCAGCTTCTTCATTATTTTTAAAGTTTTGGCTCTGACCCTTTAAGAGGACATAGCCCTTTAAGTAGTCATCATAGGAAGCCTTGTCAAAGTCGTAGTCCTCATCTTTTAACTCATCCCACCTGCTGTGGTAAGCTACAAGAGGAAGAATTGCCTGTGCCTTAAAGCCCTTGGGAACTTTTTTTGCAATCATCTCAATTTTATTTTTCGACATAGGCATGTAGTCTGAATAAGAATTTACCACGCTGGAATCTTCTGTGATCCTATAAATTGCTGATTGAATGTCCACAAAGATGACGCTTGGATTTTTTCTTTTTAAGGCATCTTTTACATAGGATGCTGTGATCCTTAGGGGCTGACTTTGTGAGGCGAGGACATAGGATTTTACGCCAGTCTTTTCATAAATCACAAGGGGCTCAAAGGAGCAGTAGGAGTGACTGGTGCCGAAAAACATGGCATTGTAGTCTTCTGTCTCATTAAAGAAGCCGCCAATTTTATTTCCCATGTCCCAAGGCTTAGCCAGGGACTTTCTCATAAAGAGATTATTTAGCTCTAGGCTACCAAAAATTATTAGGGCAATAAATATTATTGATTTTAAAATTTTTAGAAATTTTTTCATTTTATCACCTACAAAACTAGAACTGGAAGTAAATAAAGGCGGATTCAGAAAATTCTGGACCATAGACGCCGAAAATTATTATGGCAAAGATAAAGGCAAGGTAAATTATCCACCTTATTGGGAGAATTATTTTTAAAACTTTTTCGCTTAAATTTATCTTGTTGTACTTAAGCACATCAAAGATAAATAAAATGGCTATGCCAACAAGAAGGGGATAAATATTTGCTGTGCCAAATTTAGTCTTAGAAAGGTCCTCCATTAAATTTAAAGATCTTGGATTATTTAAAATTGCAAGGAGATATTCATTGCCGTGATGAATATTTTCTGCCCTAAAATAAATAAAGGCAAAGACAACAATTATAAAGGTGAGGACTCTTCTCAGGCTGTCTAATAAAATATTTCTCTTGGACTTTTTATTGATGCCCAAAATATTTTCAAGGACATTAAAGACTCCGTGGATGAGACCCCAAAGGACAAAGGAAAGTTCTGCCCCATGCCAAAGTCCACTTACGAGAAAGACCACAAGAAGGTTAAAATATTTGCGAAGGTCTCCCTTTCTGTTGCCGCCAAGGGGAATGTAGAGGTAGTCCTTAAACCAAGTGGAGAGGGAAATATGCCACCTTCTCCAAAATTCTGTTATGGATTTAGATAAAAGTGGCTCCTTAAAGTTGTCCATAAGGTCAATGCCTAAGATCTTCGCAGATCCCTTAGCCATTATGGAATAGGAGTAGAAGTCGCAATAAATTTGTAGGGTAAATAAAATCCCAGAGATGATTAAGATCTCCCTAGAAAAATTTTTGTAATTTCCAAAAACTTCATTGACGAGAATGGCTGCCCTGTCGGCAATAATTAATTTTAAAAACATTCCATAAAAAAATAGGACAAGACCCTTGACTAAGTTGTCGTAGGAAAATTTTCTAGGTTTTTTGATCTGTGGAAGTAAGTTTACACTTCTTTCAATGGGTCCTGCCACAAGTTGTGGAAAAAAGGATACAAAAAGTGCGTAGTCAATAAAATTTTCTTCTGCCCTTATGTCCTTTCTGTAGACATCAATTGTGTAGCCCAGAGCCTGGAAGGTGTAAAAGGAAATCCCAACGGGAAGAAGGACATCAAGGGCCAGGTTAAAATCTTTGCCAGAAAAATTATTTAAGAGGTCGGCAAAAAAATTAAAGTACTTAAAGACAAAGAGTATGCCCAAATTTATAAAAAAGCACAAAAAGACAGCAAGCTTCATTTTTTTAACCTGCCCTCTGTTTTTCTCAATATAAAGACCTGTCATGTAGGTAACAAATATTGAGAAGACCATGAGGAGGGTGTATTTCACATTCCAAAAGCTATAAAAAGTGAGGCTTGCCAAGAGCAAAAATATATTTTTAAGTTTTTGTGGCAATAAATTGTAAAAAATTACAACTATTGGCAAAAAAATTAAGTATTCAAGTGAATTAAAAAGCATAAAATCCTCCAATCACTTTATATTATAGCAAATGATGGAGGATTTCAATATTGGATTATTAAGGAGCAACGCTCATCTTGTACTCTCTAGGAGTTTTGCCAGTGTACTTTTTGAAGGTCATAGTAAAATGTGGTTGTGAAGAAAATCCACACTCATAACTTATGTATTCTAAAGTTTTTTTGTCCTCTAAGAGAAGTTTTTTCGCCTTGTTTGTCTTTAGGGTATTTAAATATTGGCAAAAAGTGTATCCTGTCTCTTCTTTAAAAAGTGAGCAGAGATAATTTTTTGATAGGTGAAGTTTTTCTGCAAGCTCTTCTAGGTTTAAGCCTAAAGTATATTCGCTGTTTATAATTTTTAAAGCCTTGTCAATTATTTCGTTTCTGGAAAAATCCATTTCATCGAGAAGGGAATTGGAATAAGATTCTATTAAATCCTTGGCAATATACTTGAGAGCTGACTTGTCTTCTGCCTTTTTTAATTTAAGGGTGAAGTCATCGTGTATATCTGTTAGATCCTTGTTATATGTAATTAGGAAATATGTATACAGGAAGGTGTTTAGGTCATCAATTTGCTTTTTCATCTCATCAAGGCTCTTGCTAAGTGAATTTTTTGAAATATTTTCAAAAATCTCGTGAGCACAATTTATGCATTCGGGCTTTGCCTTTTCGGCAATAGTAAGATAATTTGTCATAAGTCCTCCTTTATTATTTAATTTTATTTTATGTGTAATTATTAAAATTTTGATAAGTATTATCTTTAACCCAATTATAAGACAAATGATATTAAATATCAACAAATAAATTCTATAAATTTTTAAAAAATTTTGTCTGTGAAATTTTTTGCATTTTGACACTTTTTGTTGTAAGATATTGTCCTTGCGAAAAATCACAAAAAATATTGGCGAGAAAAATTTTCTGTGAGATACTTTGAGAGATGAATAATTTTAAAATTTTTTTAAAAAAATTTCTTGGCGAAAAAAATTTTAAATTAAAAATGAAAAGAAAGAAGTCAAATATAATTTTTAAAATTTTTATAATGTGGTGTCAATTTTTACTAAATAGCATATAATAAGAGCAGGGAGGGATTACTGTGACAATTTCAAGAGACAAAATGATTGAACTAGAGAAGAGAACAATAGAAGAATTTAAAATTGATTCTCTTATTTTAATGGAAAACGCAGGAATGGGAATTTTCCGCGAAATTAATCAGTACGATTCCTTTACGATAATTTGCGGTAAGGGAAATAACGGTGGCGATGGACTTGTCATCGCAAGACATTTGATTCTCAGTGGAAAAATCGTGGAAGTCTTTGTTGTTGGCGACAAGGAGAGCGAAGAATTTTCCAAAAACTTAGAAATAATAAAAAAACTTACAGATGTAAAATATATAGAAGATGATAATTTTGACGAACTAATTGAATCCATTGAAGTAAATGAAATTACTGTAGACGCAATTTTCGGCACAGGACTCAATAGGAAGTTAAATAAATTTTACAGGTCTTTAATTGATGCCATAAATATTCACGGCAATTATATAATTGCTGTGGACATACCTTCTGGCATGGATGCAGACACAGGCGAAGAATATGGCAACTGTGTGGCTTGTAATGTTACCTACGCAATATCCGATATAAAAAAGGGTGAGCTTTTGAATAGCAATGTGGGAGAGCTTAAGAAAATATATATTGGGATTGTGAGGTACAAGGATGAGTAAAAAAATTAGCAGAAATATAAATTTGACAGAAGGCTCAATAGTTGAAGGTCTAATAAAATTTGCAATACCACTACTTCTCACAAATTTTTTGCAACAGCTATACAACACTGCCGACCTTATGATAGTTGGTAGGTTCGCTGGCAAAAATCCCATGGCAGCAGTTGGTGCAACGGGACCTGTTTCCAACTTACTAATTGGACTTTTCTTGGGCCTTACCACTGGTGCATCTGTGGTCATCTCCCTATACTATGGGTCAAATGACAGAGAGGCTTTAAAAAAATCTGTAGGTGTTTCCTACTTTCTTGGTCTGGCATCAGGGCTCTTTATAACAATTTTTGGTTATCTAACGACACCCTTCTTTTTAAGAATAATGGACACGCCTCCAGAAATTCTTAATGATGCCACAATTTATATGCGAGTTTTCTTTATGGGCACTGTTCCAATTTTAATTTACAACATGGGGGCATCTATCCTAAGGGCGACTGGAGACTCTAAGAGACCCTTTAACTTCTTGTGTGTGTCAGCTATAGTAAATATTGTCCTTGACCTTATCTTAGTAGGCTGGCTTCATATGTCAGTCTTGGGAGCAGGCATAGCTACTCTTGCATCACAAGTTGTATCAGCCATCCTAGTTACTTATTCACTACTAAAGACAGACGGGTCTTATAAGCTTAGAAAAGAAGAAATAAAACTTCACAAGCATGAAGCCAAGAGAATTTTTGATGTGGGCATACCTACGGGAGTGCAGACAGCACTCTTGTCTTTTACAAATGTAATTTTCCAGGCAAAGATCAACTACTTTGGTGCCGATGCCATTGCAGGTGTTGCAGCTGAAGGAAGGATCGACGGATTTTTATTTATGTCCCTTCAAGCCATAGCCCTTGCGGCAACAACTTTCTCAGGACAAAATTTTGGGGCACAAAAATTCGATAGACTAAGAGAAGGCTTGAAAGTTTCCCTTTTAATAGTCTTTGGAATCTCTGCTGTCCTATCGGTAATTGCCTTTACACTGGCAGAACCACTTATTGCAATATTTAATCCAGACCCAGATGTAGTAGCCTATGGTGCCGATTTCTTGAAGATAATAAGTCTTGGCATTTGGTTCTTTGGACTCTCAGAAACCATTTCTGGCTTCATAAGAGGAAGCGGACATGCCATGGGTCCAATGATCATTTCCCTGCTTACAATTTGCATTTTGAGGCTGGTAGTAGTTTACTTTGCAATGCCAATATTTAATTCCATAAGAGTAATTAGTATAATCTATCCAGTGTCTTACTTTGCAAATTTCTTATTGATGGCAATTTATTACAAGTTTGGCAAGTGGAGAAAAAATATAGATATGTAAAATTTGGCACCACAGGTGCCTTTTTTATTGCAATAAAATAAAGTTTTATTGTAAACTATACTTAATATATAAAAAGCAGTGATGATATGAAAAAGAAAAGCATTTTTTTAATATTAATTTTACTTGGAGGATTTTTTTGGAGCCTGACAAGCTTTAGACGCTATCCCAAAAAAATCGTGGCAGAAGTTCTCTACACCATTGACGACAGAATTTTTGCCTTTGCCGATGATTACATAGAAGACTTTGGTCTGTCAGATATTTTCGAAAAGGTGAAGACCAGCGGAGACTATGGCATAAGGTTAAGCAGCCAAGGCATAAGTGGCGACAAATTAAATATTATAAACTTTCAAAGCGCAAGTAATAAGTCCAGATATTTTATGAAGAGGAGAGAAAAAGACAATAATATAGAGACAGTTGGCGAAAAAATTGTAAATAGTGATGTCTATCTTTATAGAGAAGACTTGTCCCACTTGCCCCTATACATTGACAGGAACACTATGGTGAATCTCTCTCGCGACTCCCATGTCCTAAGTGATTTGGGCTACGACATAGAAAACAAAAAATTATTTCTCCCACCAGTTTCCTTCTCTGAAAAAAATTCAGAGCTAAAAAAATATTGTAAAAAAGAGTGGACGGAAATAATAAGGACAACTCATGTGAAAAATATTTCTGACAATAAATTTGAAATCAAGGTGAAGTCCAAGGACCTGGAAAAACTTATGAATAAGGTGGAAGAATTTTATAGAGAAGAAAATTATTTTCCCTACACTTATATAAGCAAAATTCTGGAAAAAGAATTTAAAAATATTTCAGGTGACCTAAAAAATAGAGATGACATAGTATTTTACATGGACACTGATGAGGATTTAAACCTCTTAAAACTTCAGTCAGCTGACAAAAAGTACAGCCTAAAAATTAAGGAGGACTTTGAATTAAAGGTGCCCCACAGGCATATTTATATTGAGCATGAAGAAAATGAAAGCCTAAAAACTATTAAGGGCAAGATTGACGACAGGAACTTCAGGATGAGCTACTATCCCAAAAATAATAAGCTCATCTATCACGACGAGCTAACTCACATAAACGCCCGCTTCTATAATCTCATCAAGTCCAAAAAATTTAAGGTCATAGCTGACATAGATGGCAGCAAGATAAAAAAAGTCAACTTCAATTTTTATACAGTCCCAAATAAAATAGAAAAAGAAAAAAATTATATAGAAATTTTAAAATTAAGTGAAGAAGATTGGAATAATTTAATAAAAGGAGCAAGGAATGAAAGATGATTTTAACCAAAAAAGCAAATTAATATTTAGAATATTAATTGACTCCCTAATTGTAGGGATCTTCGCAGGACTCTTTTCAGTTCTCTACAGGTTTGTAATAATGAAGATGGATTCTTACAGAAAATTTTTATACAGCGAATTTAGTATAAAGTCCCTTTTAATTTTACTTGTCCTTGCAATAATAATATCTTTTATAATTTATAGGCTCTTAAAATGGGCGCCCCTATCAGGCGGCAGTGGAATACCACAAATTCGTGGCGAAATCCTTGGCAAATTCAATATGGATGAAGTCCCAACCTTGGTGTCAAAAATAGTGGGTGGCGGACTGGGTAACCTCATGGGATTTTCCCTTGGAAGAGAAGGTCCATCAATACAAATGGGTGGCGCAGCAGCAAAATTTATAGGCAAGACCTTGAAAAGGCCTCCCGACGAAATAAAATACATGATAACAGCAGGAGCAGCAGCAGGACTTGCCGCAGCCTTTAACGCGCCAATGGCAGGTTGCATCTTTGCCATAGAAGAACTCCACAAAACCTATTCAAAGTATGTCCTCTTGCCAGCCCTTATAGCATCAATAACAGCCAACTATGTGTCCTTTGTCATAATGGGGGCGGAAACATCTTTCTCCTTCTTCGTGACAGAGTCCCTACCCATGAATTTAATTTGGCTGGCAATACTAATTGGCATTCTCACAGGTTTAGTTGGAGGACTATATAACTTACTAATAACAAAATTTCAAGACCTCTTCAAAAAAATAGATTCAAAAATTTTAAAGTACGCCCTACTTATGGGCGTGACAATAATAATTGGCTTTAGCTTTTTTGAAGGAACAGGCGGCGGACATGGACTGCTAGAAAAAATGGCAAAGGAAGAATTTGCAGTAAAGTACATTTTGGCAATCCTTCTTGTGAAATTATTTTACACAACATTTTGCTATGGCTCAGGAGTCCAAGGCGGAATCTTTTTGCCAGTCCTAGTCATAGGTGGGTCATGCGGGACATTAATATTTGCCCTACTTGGAAAGAAGCTTGACCTAGATCCATATTATGTCAACTTCATAATTCTCGGCATGAGTGGCATCCTTGCATCAGTAGTGAGAAGTCCAATTCTTTCAGTGATCTTAGTAACAGAGATGACCAAGACCTTTGATCACTTAATTGCCCTATCCATAGTAGTCGTCGTCTCCTATTATGTGGCAGAAATCTTAAAAGTTGCCCCAATTTATGACACCCTTTTCGAGAGACAACTAAGGGACAAAAACCTACTCAGTCCAAAAGAAAGAGAACTTGGCGACTATTCAGTCTTTGAGTACACAATCACTGGCGACTTAAAAATAATAGGGAAGAGCCTGAGAGAAATAAATTTCCCAAGGCACCTAATAATAATGTCAATAGAAAGAGAAGGAACAGAAATCGTCCCAACAGCAGACGACTTGATCCTTTTAGGTGACAAAATTACAGTCCTAATAAAGGCAGCAGACGCCCTAGAGATAGACAAATTTTTAAAAAACGAATAAATTATATGCCAGGGCTTAAGCTCTGGTATTTTTTTGTGTTTTTATATTTTTTTGCATAGAAAAAGTGCAAGTTTTTCTTGCACTCTGTAAATTTTTTATTTAATTTTATAGACTTTCTAAATATTTTTTTACTTGGGGACCTACAAAGGCTCTTTCCTCTGTCAAAAGGATTGGTCTTTTTACTAGCATGCCGTCAGTGGAGAGAAGCTCAAAAATTTCTTCTTCTGTCATTTCATTTTTTTTGTCCTTTAGTCCAAGCTCTCTATACCTCACGCCAGATGTGTTAAAGAGTTTAAAGATGTCAACTTCTGCCAAGTCCTTTATTTTTTTAAGCTCATCAACAGACAAGAGGTCCTTGTCGATTTCCCTGTAGTCGTAGGAAATATTTTTTTCTTCCAATAATTTTTCTATATTTTTGCAAGTGCTACATCTTTTGTAGCCGATCAATGTGTTCATTTTCAGCCTCCTTTTAGTAATTTCATTATACTACAAAAAAATAAAAAAATTTTTAAAAATTTTTGCAAAAAGTGTTTACATTTTAATTTAGTGTGGTATAATGATAGTACCAAATAAGATTAACTTATTGAAGTGAATAGAATTATTGTGAAGTTTCTTATTTGGCGAAACATGACAATTCCATCCAAGATCAGTAAAAATGTTTTTGATTTTTATTAATTTTACAAGTTTTGACTTAAAATGCCAAGACTTTTATATAAATCGAATAGTTTTTTATGGACGATAAAGAATTTTTAATAGTATAACTTTTAAAATAATTGATGGTAAATAGTTTGTTTAGATATTACTCTTAGTTTTTATATAAAGTGGTACGCAGACTTAGAGTTGGGAATGCGAGAAATATTTATTTTATATAAGGCTTTGGTAAAATAAGAATAAAGGTGATAGTAGTGATTGAACCAAAAAGTTTAAGTTGGATGGAATTGGATATTTAAAAAGAATGTCATTTATTTAGAAAATAAAGGCATTCTTTTTTTATGTTCTTTTTAAGTTATTAGTTGGAAAATAAATTGCGACACAAAAAAATTTTGCCACATAAATAAATTATATTTTTTTAAATACAATTCATAAGATAAAATTTCACAAGTCCAAGAAAATTTGTATTTACATAAAAATCTGCAAGAAGCCACAAAAAAATCGCCACGACAAATGTGGTGACCCCATAAAGTTGGACCTAATACCAGGACTGGTAGTTTGCTAGTTCTGGTATTATTTTATTACTTTCCACCCCTAGGGGTGGAATTTTTATGCTGCATTCTTTTCTCTATATTCTATTGGACTTAAATATCCTAATTTCTCTTTTATTCTATATTTATTGTAATATTCCATATATTCTTCTATTGTTTCTTTTAATTCTTCATATGAATAGAATTTTTTGCCATAGTATATTTCTTGTTTTAGTATTCCAAAGAAGTTTTCCATTGGGGAGTTATCTAGACAATTGCCTTTTCTTGACATTGATTGGGTTATTCCTTTGGCTTCAAGTTTTGATGTATATTGTTTTACTTGATAAGCCCAGCCTTGGTCTGAATGAAAGACTCTTTCTTCTTTATTTATATTTGTTATTTTTATTGCTTTTTCTAAGGCTTTTAGTATTGGTTCTAGTGTTGGTTGTTTTGATATTTCGTAACTTATGATTTCACTGTTATACATATCTAAATATGGGTTTAGGTAAAGTTTTTTTACTTGATAGTTTCCATTTTTATCTTTTTCTAGGTATTTAAATTCTGTTGTATCTGTTGTTATACATGTGTAGGCTTTTTCTACTTTAAAGTTTCTATTTATTTCATTATCTGCTACTTTTCCTATTGTTCCTTTGTATGAGGAATATTTTCTTGTTTTCTTTGAGAAACTTGTTACTTGAAGTTTTAGTTTTTGTACTAGTCTTTGTACTTTCTTCTTGTTTATTACATAGCCTAATCTTTTTAG
>NZ_JBBMFO010000019.1:0-38539 GCF_040096015.1 Peptoniphilus hominis (ex Hitch et al. 2025)
CACCTACAAAGTATAGGTTAACATCCACTACAATTAGTTAATTAAATATTGTGTCCAGTTTTATGGGTACACATCAAGAATACCAATTTTTCTAATGAGATATTTTAGTAAGAGGATTTGTCTAAAGTATTAAGATTCCAAGGAGTCAAATTTCTATAAATTATGCGCCGAGATAGGCTGCCTTCTAAAATCATGCCCACAAGGTAGCCGCCAAGACCTGGTATGATGCCAGCCTTTGTAAATAGGGCAGCAGTATAGGCGCCTATTGACATAAAGCCTGCGCGACCTAAAGTTATCTGTCCAAGGTTTCTCACAGTGATGTTAAGAGAAAGGGCAAGGACAATATTTATTAAAACAAGTCTTAAAACACTCATAGCATACCTATTTAAGACGCCAAGGTAGTTTAGACCAATAACTATAAAATAAAATAGTGCAAGAAGTATTACACTTAAAACAAATATTCCTTTTTCTCTCTAGTCATTATACTTTCTCCTTTTGATTCTTGCCAAGTAAGCCCCTAGGTTTAACAAGTAGCACTACAATTTAATAGTTGATTTATAAAACTCATAGAACCTCCTTAAAAAGATTAATAAAAAAGACAAGCCTAAGCTTGCCTTTGCTTTTATTATTCAGCTGAAATTAAACTATTAAAAGTATATGAGCCGTCTTTAATTTCTATTATAGTTGCAGATTTTACAGGGTTGTTGTTTTCACCAAACTTCAAATCTCCAGTAAGGCCGCTAACTTCTACAGCCTTTAGAGCATTTACAATTTAAGCAAAGTCTAGAGAAGCTGACTTTTCAAGAGCCTCTTTGTAAATATAAACTGTGTCGTAGCCAAGAGCAGAGAAGGCAGAAGGATCTTCCTTCATCTTTCTAACCTAGCTTCTTAAAAGTTTTACCTCAAAAATTCTGTGATTTATATTAATCATTGCCTTTTTGAGATATTTTTTATATTATAACAGTTCATGAAAAAAATTCAATAGAAAAAGGCAAAATTATCGACAATTAATATATATTTTACCTAGCCAGTAAATATTATTTAAAAGGAATGATAAAGTATTAGCTTTAAAAATTTATTAATTTATCCTAGTAATGTTACAGAAATATTAAATTTATTAAAATTTTGTAAATTCACAAATATTTTTGCTGTCCTTGGGTATAATAGTATCGAGGAAAATGTTTTTAACATTAATAAAATGACGAGGAGGAGAGTTTATGAAAAACAAAAAATTGCTTAGTTTATTACTTGCAGGAGTAATGATTACAGCAATTCCATTTAATGTATTTGCTGATGAACCACAAGAGGAAACAGCAGAGCTTAAGAAGGTTGAAGAAACAGTAGTCAAAGAATCTGAAAAAGTTGTTGAACCAGAACTTGAATTAAGTGAAAGTGCAGTTCCTACACCAGTAGGGGCGCCAGTTACAAAGCAGTATAAAGTAACATTTAATCCAGATAATGGAAAAGATTCAACTTTTGTATTTGTTGAAGATGGGAAAAATGCAGATGAACCAACTCCACCAACAAAGGATGGATTTGATTTTGTTGAATGGCAAAAAGATGGAGTTAAATTTGAATTTACTACTCCAATAACAGCAGACATTACATTAAAAGCAGTTTGGAAAGCTAAAACACCAACACCAGTAACAGAAAAATTTACAGTTAAATTTAATTCAGATGGTGGAAGTATAGTACCTGATCAAACTATTGATAAGGGAAGTATGGCAACTAATCCAGCAGATCCAACAAAAGACGGATATATTTTCAAAGGCTGGTATGATGGCGGCGTTGAATTTAAATTCAAAACAACGCCTGTTACAGAAAATAAAAATCTAATTGCAAGATGGGAAGCTAAACCTATTGCTCCAGTTGTAAAAGTTCTTTCTATTTCTGAAAGATATTATGACAATGGAAGGTTTTATGGCAAGGTAACTGCTGATGGTATAGGAATTAAAGGTGCAACAGTTAAACTATACGATTATGACGGATCTTATACAGGTAAGTATGTTGTAACTGATGAAAATGGATATTTTGATATCTATGTAGGCGATTACTATTATGGATATTACAATGGAAAATATTATGGCGATTATTATGAAGGATATTATCGTTATGACAGCAACAAAGGAAAATATTATTATTACAATTCTTACAATGAAAGAGTTTATGTAGATTATACTCCTTATGGTTATGGATATTATGGTAGATACTATGATGGAAGATATTATAATGGTAGATATTATGATGGAAAATATTACGGTGGATATCTATTAGCAACTAAGGATGATTTCACAACTTCTGCTAAATATGAATTGTATGGAAGATATTGGGACGGATATTATAATGGATATAAATACGATAAATATTATTATGACAGATATGACAAGAAAGTTTATCCAACTGATATTTCAAGAACAAATTATTCTACTAGCGGATATCTAAAGGGATATTACAACAGAACTGTATATGTTTATGACAATGGCGTTTATCTTGGAAGTGATGTAATTGATTCAAATGGTTACTTCAAGGTAACTTGGAACAGTCCTTATGTTTCTACAGATAGAACATTAGATTATTATGTAAATGGAGATAAAACAACTACTAATGACAGTGGATACTCAATTATACCTACAGTTAATGCTCTTTCTGCTGGAGCAAAATTCGTAAGAGGTAATGCAGGAGCAAATGCAACTGTAACTGTATATGATGCAAGTGGAGTTAAACTTGGAAACACAACTGCTGGAAATACTGGTATCTACAATGTTACTTTAAATAGAGAATTAAGAGCAGGCGAAACTATTAAGGTTGAAGCTAAAGAAACAGGCAAGATTGCTAGAAGCACTGATTATAAAATTGGTGGAGTAACTGTTTCTACTGAAAAAGTTAACCAACCTTCTTATATAGCGGGATTCCCTGATGGAACATTTAAACCATCTAATCAAGTAACAAGAGCTGAAGCTGTAAGAATGTTTGTTAAACTTGTAAATAATGGCGCAGAACTTCCTAAGAACCCTACTACAAGCTTCAAGGATGCCAACAACGCTTGGTACTCTGATGAAATCAACTATGCAGTAGCTAAGGGATTCATCAAGGGATACTCTGATGGCACATTTAAACCAAATCAAGCTATCACAAGAGCTGAATTTGCTCAAATGATTTCTGCCTTTGTTAAAAATGGTTATCCAGGAACTGGAAGCTTCAAGGATGTAAAGGGTCACTGGGCATCTGATGCAATAAGTGCACTTTACGGCAACAAGAACATCAAGGGCTATGGAGATGGAACATTTAAACCTGATCAAAAACTTACTAGAGCTGAAGCTGTTACAATTTTGAACTCTGTATTTGGTAGAAATACTAAGTCAAATTCCTTCGCAAATGTAAGTGAAGCTGGACTAAGAAGATTTTCTGATGTATCTAAGAGCCACTGGGCATACTATGAAATCTTAGATGCTTCTAACGGACACAATGCAGCTAAGATTGAAGGCATGGACCAAGTAAGTATTTGGCAATAAGAGATGATCTTAACTTTATAAAAGTTAATATGTAATATGAATGAAGGCGGCAAGGAAACTTGTCGTCTTTATTTTATTTGTAGAAATTTTGGCTCTATAATATCTGTTGGGGAGTAAATCTCTAACAGATATTTTTATGTTACAAAGTGTGGCTCTTGGGAAGGGGAAGTTTTGAAAGATTTTTTTGAAGGATAAGGGGGAAGAATTAAAGACAGTAAATTAATTTAGACCGATAATAAAATTAAGGCCATAAAAAAATTAAAGCGATAAAAAAACTAAGACGAAAAAAAATTACAGACCATAAATAAATCTAAGACCCATAAAATTTTGCAAAGAAAAAAACCTGCCTCTGGGACAGATTTTCTTCTTTCTATTTTAAGTGAGTGAAGATTATTAAAAATTTATGGCTATTTAAAATTTAAGCCCTTGCAAGCTCCCTTGCCCTTAGACACTTTACAGAAATTAAAATTACTGCAAGGGTGATTAGGATGTGGCCAATGCCTGATACTGAAATCATGCCAATTCTCACAGGATTTAGGGGAGAATATCCGTCTACCAAACCGTGAAGGAACATTGTAGTGAAGCTAAAATAAATTCCCAAGTTGTAAAGTCTAAATAATTTTTCCAACTTATCCTTTGGGAGGTCTAAGTTCTTTACTAGGAGATAAAAAATTGCAGGAAGGGCAAAGCCAAGGACAATTAGGTGAGTGTGAAGGAAAGCCATTTTTACTTCCACTGGATAAATTTTTCCAAGCTCACGATAAACTGCACCTGCTAATATGCCTGAGAACAAGTAGGCTACTGCAAATTCCATAATATCCCTTTTGACAAAATCTTTTTTTAGGTTCTTGTAAAGTTTAAGGACGATTAAAACATACATGACAGTCTTTGGCATCATTAGTGCGCCAATGCTTGGGTTTACTTTTTTAAACAAGACCACTGGCACATAGAATAAAAAGCTAAAGAAGACATAGATGTATAAATTTTTAAAGTCCTCTCTATTTCTATCTTTATATAGTAGAAAGATGTCAATTAGTCCCATTAAGACAAAGGGGACATTTGAGATGATGTCCATTTTTTCGCTGTGGTTAAAGCTAATAAGAACACTTACAAGTCTAAGGGCGAATAAAACTAGCATTGCCAGGTCAAGTCCCTTGTCCTGTGACTTTTTTGTCTTCTTGATGTAAAAATAAAATAATAGATAAAAAGCTGACATTGTAATAGCTGAGACTCTCGTTCCTAAAAATAGTCCAAAGCCGTTTACTAGAAAGCCATTACTTTCTACATTTGCAATGATTCTAGGTACAAGGTGAAAGGAATCGCCTAGACCAAGAAGTAAAGTCATTGATCCTAAAATTTTGCTGTCCTTATCTTCTATTAAAAGCATTCTTATGCCGAGAAAAATTACTAGACTGAGATATAGCCCGTCGAAAAAAATTTCAAATTGATTCATTATTTATTCCCCCTAACAAAAAGTTTATATATAGGTTACAAACTTCCAAAAACTTTTCCTTGTCGTAGTTTGAGGTGATGCTCTCCTTGATGAGTTCGTGAAAGACTGCCATAATGAAAGTCATTTTGTGGTAGAAGTCACTGGAGAACTGCTGGCGCAAGAAGTTTTTGCCATGGCGCATAAAAGAATTTTCGAAGATAAAAAATTTTGGCCTGTAAAGGGCCTTTAAATTCTTGTCGTAAAGTTCTGTGGCTAAAAAATCTCTATAAGCTTTTAAAGTTTTTTCCATGTCCTCCTCATTTTCCTTGTAGAGGTTAAAAAACTTG
This sequence comes from Peptoniphilus hominis (ex Hitch et al. 2025), assembly GCF_040096015.1. Classification (NCBI taxonomy): domain Bacteria; kingdom Bacillati; phylum Bacillota; class Tissierellia; order Tissierellales; family Peptoniphilaceae; genus Peptoniphilus; species Peptoniphilus hominis (ex Hitch et al. 2025). The sequence continues at coordinate 5,292 of NZ_JBBMFO010000019.1, forward strand.
TGGTGAATTTCCCCCGTCTCTCTCTTAAGGACAGTGAAGTAAGAATCCTCCAAGTCCTCAAAGTATTGGTAGAAGGACCCTCTTGCTATGCCAAGTTTTTTTACTATGCCAGAGACATTTATATCCTTCAAATCTTCTTCCTCAAAAAATTCCTTTAGGCTGTCATAAATTTTTTCTTTCTTATCCTTGTCTAAGTTTTCAAAAGTATTTTTTGCCATATTACCTCCAAAGTGACACTGTGTCATTTTCTTTATAATAAATCTTTTAAGGAGCCTTGTCAAATTTATTTTAAAAAATATTTTGCCTTAAAAATTTTTTGTAATCAAGAAATTTTTGCTGCCTTATAAAAAATTCCCCACTTTATAAATTTTTCGTCCTTCCTAAATTTTTAGCAATTCCTAAATTTTTAAAAGTCAGCTATGTTTTTATTGATGGTAAAATTTTTGCTCTTAGAAAAACTTTTATGAACCCCTGAATTTTTCACAATTTCTAAATTTTTAAAAGTCAGCTATGTTTTTATTGATGGTAAAATTTTTGCTCTTAGAGAAACTTTTATGAATGGCTAAATTTTTAAAAGTCAGCTATGTTTTTATTGATGGTGAAATTTTTTCCTCTTAGAAAAACTTTTATGAATCCCTAAATTTTTAAAGGCAAAGAAATTTTAAAGTTATTACTGTAACTGTATAAAGAATTACTAGGATATTTTAAAAGTATTTCTTTTGGGGTATAATTAAAACAGAAGATAATAGAAATTTGAACTTATTTATAGGAGGTAAAGATGAAAATATTAGTACCAATTGATGGATCAAAGTCTTCAAAAAAATCAATCGAAGTTGCAAGAGACATGGGACAAAAATTAGGAGCAGATCTTTTAATTTTGACAGTTACTCCAGAAACTTCTATTTTTGAACAATATCCAGCAAACTTTAATTTTACTCTTGAAATAGACAAGGCTAATGTTGAAAGAGCAGAAATGATACTTAAGGACGCAGAAACAGATTTAAGCGGATATCCAAACAAGGTTGAAACTTTTTACACTTCAGGAAATCCTGGCGAACAAATCTGCAAATTTGCTGACGAAAAAGATGTAGACTTTATAGTAATGGGCAACAGGGGACTTGGTGCCTTCTCAAGAACACTTTTAGGCTCTGTTTCCAACAAGGTTATCAACCATTCAAAGAAATCTGTACTTGTAGTTAAGGCAGATATTTAATAAGGGGCGGGTCACCGCCTTTTTATTTTGTAAAAATTTTGTGATTTTTTGAGGCTTTATTGAGTTTTAAAGTAAATTTATTTTATCTTGTGTAAATTTTTATAAAAACCTTATCCTAATTTAAAATAAATTAAAAATTTGGCAGAGGATTTAATACTTTTAGTTAATAAAAAAGTAGAAATTCTTTATAAATTTTGTCTTTGAAGAATTTTTTTTACTTTAATTTCAATTTCAAAGTTATGGCAAATTTATTTTTTCTAGTGACTTTTTAAGCAAATAAAACCTTGAAAAACAAGTGCATAATGATATAATAGAAATAACGTATGTTAATTAAATAACATTCTTTATAATAATTGTTAGGGGGATTTTAAATGGATTTTATAATGGACAAGGAACATCTATTGTTACAACAAATGTATCGCGCATTTGCTGAAACTGAAGTAGAACCTGTTGCCGCTGATGTTGATGCGACAGAAGAAGTTCCTATGGAAAATGTTAAAAAAATGGCCAGATATGGTTTCTTTGGAATACCATTTCCTAAAGAATACGGTGGACAAGGTGCAGACTATGTAGCTTACGCTATGGCAGTAGAAGAACTTTCTAAGAAATGTGCTACTACTGGTGTTATTGTTTCTGCTCACACTTCACTATGCTGTGCTCCAATTTATGAAAATGGAACAGAAGAACAAAAGAAAAAATACTTACCAGACCTACTAGCAGGTAGAAAAATCGGTGCTTTCGGTCTTACTGAACCAGGTGCTGGTACTGACGCAAGTGGTCAAAGAACAACTGCTGTACTTGATGGTGACGAATACGTACTTAACGGATCAAAGATCTTTATTACAAACGCAGGATTTGCTGATGTATTTGTAATCATAGCAATGACTGATAGATCTAAGGGAAATCACGGAATTTCTGCTTTCATAGTTGAAAGAGGAACTCCAGGATTTACTGTTGGTGAACCAGAAGACAAGATGGGTATCAGAGGTTCTTCTACTTGTGAACTTATCTTTGAAGATTGTAGAATTCCTAAAGAAAATCTTCTTGGAAGAGAAGGTAAGGGCTTCAAACTTGCAATGAAGACTCTTGACGGTGGTAGAATTGGTATCGCATCTCAAGCTCTTGGTATTGCAGAAGGCGCAATTGACGAAACTGTTAAATACACTTCTGAAAGAAAACAATTTGGTAGAAGAATTTCTCAATTCCAAAACACTCAATTTGAACTTGCAGATATGAAAACTACTGCTGAAGCAGCTCAACTATTAGTTTACAGAGCAGCTGACGCAAAGGGTAATGGCGAAGCTTACGGACACTATGCAGCTATGGCTAAATTATTTGCAGCAGATGCGGCAAGTGATATTACTAGAAGATGTCTACAATTATTCGGTGGATACGGATACACTCGTGACTATCCAATTGAAAGAATGATGAGAGACGCTAAGATCACTGAAATTTACGAAGGTACATCTGAAGTAATGAAGATGGTTGTATCTGGCTGGATGGGCGTTAAATAATCGGAAGGAGTATTATAGATGAATATAGTAGTATGTATTAAACAAGTACCTGATACTAATGAAGTTAGACTTGACCCTGTTACTAACACTCTTATTAGAGATGGTGTGCCAAGTATTATAAACCCTGATGATAAATCAGGTCTTGAAGTAGCACTTAGACTTAAAGATGAAAATCCAGATATCCATGTAACAGTTTTATCAATGGGACCTCCACAAGCTGAAGCTGCTCTTAGAGAAGCTCTTGCTATGGGAGCTGACGATGCAATTCTAGTTTCTGACAGAGCATTTGGTGGAGCTGACACTTGGGCTACATCTTGTACAATCACTGCAGCTCTTGAACACTTAGATTTCGATCTAATTGTTTGTGGTAGACAAGCTATCGACGGTGATACTGCGCAAGTTGGACCACAAATTGCTGAACATATTGGAGTTCCACAAGTTTCTTATGTAGAAGAACTTGAACTAGACAAAGACATGAAGGGTATTACTGTTAAGAGACAATTCGAAGACAGATACCATACAATTAATGCTAAATTCCCATGCTTAATCACTGCAATTGCAGAATTAGCAGAACCTAGATATATGACAATTGGTAAAGTTTTTGAAGCTTACCAAAAAGAAATCAAAGTTTGGGGTCTTGAAGATATTAAGGACAAACTTGATATGGCAAACATAGGACTTAAGGGATCACCTACAAAGGTTAAAAAATCTTTCCCTAAACAAGGTAAGGGCAAGGGCGTTCTTTTAACTGATCTTACTGCTGACGAAGCAGCTCAAGCTATCGTTGCTAAACTTCAAGAAAAGTATATTATCTAATTGGGGGTTTAAAAATGAGTAAAGATGTATTTGTATTTATAGAACAAAGAGACAATAAACTTGAAAAAGTTGGTATAGAACTTTTGGGAAAGGCAAGAGAACTTGCCGACGCTCTTGGACAAGATGTTGTTGCAATGTTACTTGGCGAAAAAGTTAAGGACCACGCACAAACTCTTATTAGACACGGAGCTGACAAAGTTCTTGTAGTAGAAGATGAAATGCTTAAAGAATATGTTACTGAACCATATGCTAAGGCAATCACTCAAATTATAAAAGAAAAAGATCCTGAAATCGTAATTTACGGTGCATCATCAATAGGTCGTGACCTTGCTCCAAGACTAGCAGCAAGAATTCACACAGGACTTACTGCTGACTGTACAAAACTAGAAATAGATGAAGAATCTAAGAACCTTATGATGACAAGACCTGCTTTCGGTGGTAACCTAATGGCAACTATCCTTTGTGAAGACTTTAGACCACAAATGGCAACAGTTAGACCTGGAGTTATGCAAGCACTTGATTCTGACGATTCAAGAAAGGGCGAAGTTGAAGAAATTAAAGTTGACTTCACTGACGCTGACATGAATGTTAAGGTACTTGACATTGCTAAACAAGAATCTCACAAGAAAGATATCACAGAAGCTAAGATATTAGTATCTGGTGGTCGTGGAATCGGTGGACCAGAAGGATTTAAACCTCTTCAAGAACTTGCTGACAAACTAGAAGCAGAAATTTCTGCATCAAGAGCATCAGTAGATTCAGGTTGGATAACTAAGGATCACCAAGTTGGACAAACTGGTAAGACAGTTAGACCAGAACTTTACTTCGCAATGGGTATCTCTGGAGCAATCCAACACGTTGCAGGTATGGAAGAATCTGACCTTATCATAGCTGTTAATAAAGACCCTGAAGCAGCAATTTTTGAAATTGCAGACCTTGGAGTTGTTGGTGACATCAACGCAGTTGTTCCAAAACTAATTGAAGCAATTGAAAGAGAACAAAAAATTAAAGCTGAAATTTAATTTTAAATAAATTTTATTTAAAGAGGCTACAAGCTTGTAGCCTCTTTTTTGTTGGAATTTTTGGGATTTTTAAGTTTATAGGGCAAGTTATAAAATAAAATTGGACACAAATAAATACAAGAGATATAGTAATGCAGCTTGCAAGAGAAGAACTTGGCATTGAGTGCCTAGAAAAATCAATTGCAAGGACTGAGCTTTATAATGCAGATGAAGTTTTCTTCTCAGGAACTGCCATGGAAGTTGCACAAGTAGTTGAAGTTGACGAAATAAAAGTTGCCCATGGAAGACCCGGCGAGCTGACAATGAAGTTAAAGGAACTTTTCCATGACTTGATTCATGGCAAGAATGAAAAGTATAAGGATTCGCTTAGACCAGTTTATAGAAAATAATTTTTATTTGATAGAAGGTAAAAATTTTATAGAATAAAAGAATAAGGTCGGCAGGAAGGCTCCTGTCGATTTTTTTGAAATTTTAAGGGAAATAGGCTTAAACTTATTATTTATTGAAAAAGTCTAGCTTTAAATGGTATCATATAGAAGGTGATAATATGAAAAAAGCAATACTCGCTGTGACTTTGGGAAGTCTTTTGATTCTTTCTGCCTGCGGCGACAAAAATGTAAATAAAAATGCAAATGTAAGTGAAAATAAAAATGCCATTGAGGCAGAGCAAAAGCCAGTTGCAAAAGAAATCACAAGAGATGGTGAAAAGAGCGAAATCGAATTTTACGACACCTTTGACACAGTGGTTCACATTGCAATTTATTCTGATGATGAAAGTTTTGCCAGTGAAAATTTGACTTATGCAAAGGAAAGGTTTGAAGACCTGCACAAACTTTTTGACAACTACAGAAATTATGATGGCTATGTAAATGTCAAGTCAATTAATGATGAGGCTGGCGTAAAGCCTGTTGTGGTGGATGATACTTTATTTAAGCTAATAAAGGATTCTGTGGATTACAATAAAAACATTTCACACAAGACAAATATTGCCCTTGGTCCTGTTACAAAGCTTTGGAATGAGTACAGAGAACTTTATGAATCTGGAAAGACTAAGGAAGAAGTTATTGCCCTAAAGGGTCAGGCTCTACCTAGTGATGAAGAATTAGAAAAGCTCCGTCCTCTTACAAATATTGAAAATGTAAAATTAGACGAAAAGAAAAAATCTGTTGAAATAGATAAGGGCATGGAGCTTGACTTGGGAGCAACTGCCAAGGGTTTTGCAACAGAACTTGTGGCAAGAGAGCTTGAAGAAAGAGGAGTTAAGTCCTGTGTAATTTCTGCTGGCGGAAATGTTAGAATTATTGGAAAGCCAGTAGACGGTCGTGACAATTTTAAAATTGGAATTCAAAATCCCGACCTTGAAAGTCAGGATCCAATACTTGCTGCAGTAAATGTTTCTAACACATCTATAGTTACAAGTGGCGACTACCAAAGATACTTCGACCTTGACGGCGTTAGATACTGTCACATAATCGACCCCGACAGCTTAAAGCCTGCTGCAAATTTAAAGTCTGTCACAATTATTAAAGAGGATTCAGGCCTTTGTGACTTTTTATCTACTGCGGCCTTTAATTCCACTGACGATGAGATAAATGCCCTTGCAGAGAAAACTGATTCTGCAATTATTTGGGTGGACAAGGACATGAAGATACAATTATCAGAAAAAGCCCAAAAATTCTTGGATAATTAGGAGTGCAAATGAGAAATAATACTAGAGGATTAATTTTTCACATCTTAATAGTTTTTATAACCTTTGCCATTTCAGCCCTCATAAATTTAAGTACCAACATGAGAAATTTGGTCTATGGAAATATTTTTTTCAAAATTATTTTAGTTGCAGTCATAGTAGTCCTCTACTATAACTTTGGAAAAATGCTCTCAAAGAGAAATGCAAGGAGCCTTGATTTTTTTGCAGGCAATTTAATTTTTCTAATTGGCTTAATTTTATTTGCCCTTGGATTTTTGGGTTTGGGGAAAGAATTTTTCACTGGCTCAGTTGGTGGATCCTATTGGAAGTTTCCCATGGAATTCTTTTTGATGCCAGAGGTTTATGCAATTAAGGTTCTGGGCATAAACTACAATGCCCTAAGTCTTTTTGTTGCTACACTTATTCCTGGATTTATTTATGGCATTAGCATAAAAATTTCTAGGGCAAAGATCATGAAGAGAAATAGAGCGAGAATTAGAACTAGAAAAAAATAGGAGGATTTGTGAAAGATATACTTTATAAATACGACAGCCAGGAGCTTTATGAGCATACTGTTAAAAGATTACAGGATTTTGGAGTTGAGTTAATTGAAATTGCAAAGCTCGTTCAAGAGCTTCAAGGCGAATACATCAAAGACCTTGATTTAGATAGATGCCTAGAAAGTGTTGAAAGCGTAATAAAAAAGAGGGAGTCAATTCACGCAATCTTAACAGGCCTTGCCCTTGACGACTTGGCAAATGAAGGCAAGCTCCCTGAGCCAATTCAATCAATTATCCATGACGACGAAGGACTCTATGGCATTGACGAGATTTTGACTCTCGGCATTGTAAATATGTATGGCACAATTGGCCTTACCAACTTTGGCTATCTGGACAAGAAAAAAATTGGCATAATAAAGGAACTTGATGAAAAGAAAAAAGTTGAGAGAGTAACTACTTTTGCAGACGACTTGGTGGCAGCAATTGCCGCAGCTGCATCTGCAAGAATAGCCCATCAAAATAGATAATAAAATTTCATAAAACTATAAAATTCGGAAGGTCTTATTGTGGTAATCAATGAGACCTTCTTTTTTTAGCTTTGAAAGCTCGCGAGAAAGGGAAGATCTATTTAAATTTAAATACTGTGCCAGCTCTGTAATGTTGAAGTCAAGGGTAAAATATTTTGAGCCTTTTTTCCTCGCTTCATTGGATAAGTAGTACAGAATTTTTGAGCGAGCTGTGGGAAGGGTGAGCAGGTTTAATTTGTCTCGCATGAATAAATTTTTGCCAGCTAGTATTTGTATAAGGTTGTCCTTAACTTTTTCCTTTGACTTTAAATTTTCGTCAAGAAAAGAATTGTAGTCGAAGAAAATTATTTCTGCCTCACCACTGGCAACTACAGATAGGGGAATTTCCTTCACTCCACTTATTAAGACGGACTCAGCAAAAAGTGCTGGCGCAGATAATTTTGAGAGAATAGTTTTGTTGCCAAAGTCATCGTCAACTTCAAGCTCAACTTGCCCACTTAATAAAATTCCAAAATTATTTATGTCATCGCCAACATTAAAGATAGTGGTCTTGTTTTTATAAATTTTTTTGTCAGATAGAAATTTTTTCACTTCTTCAAGCTCTAAGTCATTTAAATTGTTAAATAATTTTAAGTTTTTTAGCATCTTTGAAAGTTCCATATAACACCTCGCCTATATTTTAACATTATTAGTAATAATATTCTAAAAAAACTATAATGATGATTGAAGAAGTAAATTTTAAATGTTAAACTATCAGTATAGAGTGAAGAGGAGGACATATGAAAGTTACTATTTGCATGGGTGCGAGATGCACTCTTATGGGAGCTAACGCTATTTACGACGCAGTAGAGTACTTACAAGATCATTTGTGCGGACCAGAATCCGAACTTTGTTCTGCAGAAAATTTGGAAATTGAATTTGCACACTGCTTAAATTATTGCAAAATTCACAACAACGAAGCATCACCAGTTGTCATTGTAGACGACGAAATTATGCTAAAGGCTACTGCTCAAGAAGTAAGCGCGAAAATTATTGATAAATTAAGGATATAAGGGGAAAAGATGAAAGAAACTTATGGAACACTTGTCGACATAAGAAGAAAAGTTTTTGCTGAAGTTGCAAGAATTGCCTATAATGATTTAGATATTTCTGCCCTTGAGGAGTCCAGCTACAAGATTGTGCCTGGCGAAGTGGCGAGATATAGAAGTGATATCTTTAGAGAGAGGGCAGTTGTCGACGAAAGACTTAGACTAGCCATGGGGCTAGATGTTAGAGAGATTGGCGTATTTAAAAATGTAACTGACGGATTTGATAAGGTAGACATAGACACCAACGCCTACGAAAAACCACTGATAAATGTAATAAAATTTGGCTGCGAAGCTTGTCCAACTAAGGCTTATTATACAACGGACAATTGCAGAAAGTGCCTTGCCCATCCATGTATAAATGTATGCCCGGTAAATGCCATTTCCATGGGCAAAGACAGGACTATAATTGACAAGGACAAGTGCGTAAGATGTGGAAGATGTCACGATGCCTGTCCATATTCAGCAATTGTAAAATATGAAAGACCATGTGCAGCTGCCTGTGGCGTCAATGCCATTGGATCAGATGAGTATGGAAGAGCAGACATTGACCACGACAAGTGTGTTGCCTGCGGAAGATGTATTGCAGAATGTCCTTTTGGAGCAATATCAGACAAGACACAAATTTTCCAACTAATAAAGGCAATAAAGTCTGGCAAAAAAGTTTATGGAGCCATTGCACCTTCCTACATAGGACAATTTGGTGCCAACACAAGTGCAAAACAAATTATAGAAGCGATAAAACAACTTGGCTTTGAAGATGTGCTTGAAGTTGCTCTTGGAGCAGACCTTACAACTCTTCACGAAGCAAAGGAATACCTAGAAAGAGTTCCCGAAGACATACCTTTCATGGGCACAAGCTGTTGTTTCTCTTGGACTCTCATGATAAGAAATGAGTTCCCAGAATTTTTTGAGCAAGTTTCTGACTCAGGCTCTCCAATGAGATACACTGCAAATCATATAAAGGAAAAGGACCCAGATGCAGTTGTAGTATTTATTGGGCCTTGTACTTCTAAAAAACTAGAAGCCATTGACACAAAGGTAAAATCTGATGTTGACTTTGTAATAACCTTTGAAGAATTAATGGGCATGTTTGTAGCCAAAGACATTGAACCATCTGAAATAAAAGTAGAAGAAGATGTAGAAGACGGCTCTGCCCTTGGTAGAGGTTACCCAATTGCAGGTGGCGTTGCTGAATCTGTAAAAATTGTGGCAGAAAAAATGAATCCAGACAAGGACATCCACATTCAAGGAGCACATACACTTTCAGAATGTATGAAGATGTTAAAAATTGCAAAGGCAGGTAAGCTTGACGGCTATCTACTTGAAGGTATGGCTTGCCCTGGAGGCTGTATAGCAGGCGTAGGAACTATTGCATCTGTAAATAGAGTCAAGAAGCAAATAGAAAAATTCAAGAAGGAATCAATTTATCCTACTCCACTTGAAAATGTAAATATAGAAAAAGAAAGAGAAAGCATATAAAAAACACTGACGAAAAAAAGTGAAAATAAAATAAAAAAATTTCCCATAAATATTGACAAAATAGGCTATCTAGTCTAAAATATAGGTCATGTTTAAAAAGCCCCGGAATAATTTTTAAACTATTTAGGAGGAAAATTCATTGAAAAGCTACATGGCTAAAGCAAATGAAGTTGAAAGAAAATGGTATGTAATAGATGCTGAAGGCAAAGTCCTTGGTAGATTAGCATCTGAAATTGCAAGTGTTTTAAGAGGAAAGAGAAAACCTATCTTTACACCACATGTGGACTGTGGAGATTTTGTCATCGTAATTAACGCAGACAAAGTTGTATTGACAGGCGATAAACTAAACCAAAAAATTCACGCATATCACACTGGATATCCAGGCGGAAGAAAAGAAGTTGTTTATGCTGAAATGATGGCGAAGAGACCAGAAAAAGTTATTGAATTAGCTGTTAAGGGTATGCTTCCAAAATCAAGACTAGGCAGACAAATGATCAAGAAACTAAAGGTTTATGCAGGACCAGAACATCCACACGCTGCACAATCACCTGAAGTATATGAATTTTAATTGGAGGTAAGAATGGATACAATACAATACAGAGGTACTGGAAGAAGAAAAAAATCCATCGCTCAAGTTAGACTTCTACCTGGCAATGGAAAATTTACAGTTAACGGAAAAGATATCGAAGAATACTTTGATTATGAAACTCTAAGAACAGTTGCAAAAGAACCACTTGAACTAACTGATACAGAAGCATCCTTTGATGTAATCGTAAAAGTTGTTGGTGGCGGATACTCAGGACAAGCTGGCGCTGTTAGACATGGCGTTGCAAGAGCACTTCTTGAAGTTGACCCTGAATACAGATCAGTTCTTAAAAAAGCAGGTTTCTTAACAAGAGATCCGAGAATGAAGGAAAGAAAGAAATACGGTCTTAAAAAAGCAAGAAGATCTCCACAATTCTCAAAAAGATAATTATATATTATTTTACAAGAGCCTTGGCAACAGGGCTCTATTATTTTGCCTAAAAAAATTTGTGGAGAAATTCCTGGTAAGTCAGCGGCAACCATCTACCAAAGAGAAGAAGCGAAGCGAACTTCGATTCGTAGCAAATGTCTGCTCTTGACCTAAAAAAGTTTGCGAAGAAATTCGCTGTAAGTCAGCGGCAACCATCTGCCAAAGAGAAGAAAGGGAGGGAACTTTGATTTTTAACAGTTGTCTGCCCTTGACCTAAAAATTTATCAATTGACAAAAAGTTAAACAATGTTTATACTAATTTTAGGTGATACTATGAATATAACTATAAAAAAATGGGGAAATTCGCAAGGAATTATCCTACCTAAGTTAGTTTTAGATTCTCTCGGATTCGGCATAGATGATAATTTGGACCTAGAAATTCAAAATAATAAAATTGTTTTGTCTAAAGTTCGAGAAAATTTTGATGATTTTTCTGATTTAATTCTTGAAGATTTAATAAAGGAAGGCTATGAGGGCGACGAACTTTTAAGGGAATTTAAAAGAATAAAAAATAATTTTCCTGAAGCCAGAAAAAATCTTCGCAAAGATTTATTAGAAGAATATGAGTCTGGAGAAATGATAGACTACGAGGAACTTTTCAATGACTAAGCTTTTACTTTCAAAATCCAGTCAAAAATTCATAAAAAAATTAAAGGACAAGAATTTAAAAAATAAAATTAAAGAGGGCTTAGACAAAATAAAAGATGATTACACTGTAGGGCAAAGAAAAATAGGCGACTTAAAAGATTTTTGGTCTTTGGATATTTTTTACAACAAGACTAATTATGAGATTTGCTATGAACTTATAGAAGATGATGGTCTCATAATAATTGTTGTAATGATTGGTACGAGAGAAAATTTTTATAAAGAATTAAAAAGATATATAAAAGATTGATTTTATAAATTATATAATGGAAATTTTAGGGAACCTTTGGGGTCTCTTTTGCTTGACCTAACCCAATTTGCCAAGCAAATTGCTGGTAGGTCAGCTGCAACCATCTTCCAAAGAGAAGAAGAGGGAACTTTGATTTGCAGAGATGTCTGACCTTGAAATTAAATTAAATTGTTATAAAAATTTTGGGACCCGCCGAGGTCTCTTTTTTTATTTATTTAATCGACCTTACTTCTACACTTTACTTTATATTTGATGTATAATATGTAAAACTAAAAGGGAGGAAAACATGAAAAAGTTTAAGAGAATTTTAGTAGCAAATCGTGGGGAAATTGCCATTAGAATATTTAGGGCAGCGAGAGAATTGGGGATTCGCTCTGTTGCAATTTATTCTGAAGAAGATAGACTTGCCCTTTTTAGGACTAAGGCAGACGAGTCTTATCTAATTGGCGTGGGCAAATCACCTCTCGATGCCTATCTTGATATTGACGAAATTATTAGTCTTGCCAAGAAAAAGGGCGTTGATGCAATTCATCCAGGCTATGGATTTTTGTCTGAAAATCCAGAATTTGCAAGAAAGTGTGAAGAAGAGGGAATAACTTTTATTGGTCCCAAGTCTGAAGTCATGGAAAAGCTTGGCGACAAAATAACTTCAAAGATTGTGGCAAAGGAAGCTGGCGTTGCCACTATTCCTGGTATTGAAAAGCCAATAAAAAATGAAGAAGAGGCTCTCTTATTTGCAAAATCCTGCGGCTATCCTGTAATGATTAAGGCTGCAGCTGGCGGCGGCGGCAGAGGAATGAGAATTGCCCAGAGTGAAGATGAACTTTTAGAAAAGTTTGAATCTGCAAAGAATGAAGCCCAAAAAGCCTTTGGCGATGATTCAATGTTCATCGAAAAATATCTTCACAAGCCAAAACACATTGAAGTACAAATTTTAGGCGACGAGTATGGCAACATCGTTCATCTCTACGAAAGGGACTGCTCAATTCAAAGGCGTCACCAAAAGGTAATTGAATACACTCCTGCCTTTTCTCTTCCAAAGGAACTCAGGGAAGAAATTTGCCAAGATGCCCTAAAGATTGCCAGGTCCATTGGCTATTCCAATGCAGGTACTGTAGAATTTTTAGTTGACTCCAAGGGCGACCACTTCTTTATAGAGGTAAATCCAAGAGTGCAAGTGGAACACACAGTCACAGAAATGTGCACAGACATTGACATTGTGCAGTCACAAATTTTAATTGCTATGGGCTACAAGCTTGACAGCGACGAAATTGGCATCAAGAGTCAAGATTCCATTGAGCACAGAGGTTTTTCTATTCAATGTCGTGTGACAACTGAAGATCCTCTAAATAATTTTATGCCTGACACTGGTCAAATTAATTTATATAGGTCATCTTCAGGTTTTGGTGTAAGGCTTGACGGTGGCAACGGCTTTACTGGAGCTGTCATCTCTCCTTATTACGACTCACTTCTTGTCAAGGTCATCACTGAAGCAAGGACTTGGAAGGACACAATTAGAAAGGCAAAGAGGTCTTTATCTGAACTTAAGGTTGGAGGAGTAAAGACCAATATTGGATTTTTGTTAAATGTTTTAAATACAAAAGAATTTCAAGAGGGAACTTGCGACACTGGCTTTATAGAAGAACATCCGGAGTTATTTGAAATAAAATCATCTAAGGACAAAGAGTTGAGGCTCATGAAAATTATTGGCGAAAAAGTTGTCAACGACTCTAAGGCTTTAGAAAAGAATTTTGATGTGCCACAGGTACCAGACTTTGAAAGGAAAAGTTTTGAAGGTTACAAGCAAATTTTTGACAAGCTTGGCGGAGAAGGTTTAAAGAAACATATTTTGGAAGAGAAAAAACTTCTCTTGACAGATACAACTATGCGTGACGCTCACCAATCTCTCATGGCTACAAGAATGAGGACTATTGACCTTGTTAAGATTGCTGAAGCTTTAAACTACAACATGGATAAGTTGTTCTCTGTGGAAATGTGGGGCGGTGCAACTTTTGATGTAGCTTACAGATTTTTGCACGAAGATCCTTGGGAAAGACTAAAAATTTTGCGTGAAAAAATGCCAAATATGCTTTTGCAAATGTTAATTCGTGGCAACAACACTGTTGGCTACAAAAATTATCCCGACAATGTTGTTGTAAAATTCATAAAAGAATCTTCAAAAAATGGAATTGATTTGTTTAGGATCTTTGACTCCCTTAACTGGCTGCCAGGCATGCAACTTTCCATTGACGAGGTTCTTAAAAATGACAAGATTGCAGAGGCAACTATGTGCTACACTGGCGACATCCTAGACGAATATAGGGACAAGTATTCTATAAAATATTATGTGGACTTTGCCAAGGAACTTGAAAAGACAGGAGCCCACATCATTGGCATAAAGGATATGTCTGGGCTATTAAAGCCTTATGCAGCCAAGAAGTTAATTAAAAACTTGAAGGAAGAAATTGGCCTTCCAATTCACCTTCACACTCACGACACAACAGGCAATGGCGTTGCAACAATTTTGCAAGCAACAGAAGCTGGAGTTGACATTGTCGACACAGCAGTAAACTCTATGAGTGGACTAACTTCACAGCCTGCCCTAAACTCTGTTGTGGCTGCCCTTAAAAATACTGACAGGGACACAGAAATTGATCTCGACAAGGCTGAAGACATTTCAAAATATTGGGCAGCAGTAAGACCTGTCTATGCAAACTTTGAATCTGATTTAAAGTCAGGAACTACAGAAATTTATAAGTATGAAATTCCTGGCGGTCAATATTCAAACTTAAAGCCACAAGTAGAATCCTTTGGACTTGGCCACAAGTTTAAGGATGTAAAGGAAATGTACAAGAAAGTCAACGAAATGGTTGGGGACATAGTTAAGGTTACTCCTTCATCAAAAATGGTTGGAGACTTTGCAATTTTCATGGTGCAAAATGAACTTACTCCAGAAAATATTTTAGATAAGGGCAAAAATCTTGACTATCCAGATTCTGTTATGACTTACTTTAGGGGCATGATGGGTCAACCTTACGGAGGCTTCCCAAAGGATTTGCAAGATATGATTTTAAAGGGAGAAAAGCCTATTACAAAAAGACCTGGCCAGCTTCTTCCTGATGAAGATTTTGATGCCATCAAAAAACATTTGGAAGACAAGGGCATAGAGCCAAGTGAAGAGGACTTAATTTCTTCTGCCCTTTATCCAAAGGTCTTTGACGACTACATCGACTATATAAAAGAAAATGGAGAAGTTACACACATTGGCTCTGATGTATTTTTCCACGGACTAATGGAAGGGGAATCCACAGAAATTTCCATTGAAGAGGGAAAAACTTTAATCGTAAGCCTAATTGAAGTTGGAAAACTTTTAGAAAATGGCACGAGGAATCTAACCTTTGAAATAAATGGCTCAAGAAGAACTATTAATATCAAGGACGAAACTGTTAAGAGCGGAGAAATTTCTAGTGAGGAAAAAATTTATGCAGATCCAAAAAATGAAAGGGAAGTTGGCTCTTCTATTCCAGGAAAGATTGTAAAGGTCCTTGTAAGTGAAGGTGAAAAAGTCAAAAAGGGCGACAAATTATTTATAGCTGAGGCCATGAAGATGGAGACAAATATCCTTGCAAACATTGACGGAAAAGTTAAGGATATCTTTGTAAGAGAAGGCGACATGGTGGAAAGTGGCGAGCTACTTTTGTCCTTTGAATAAAAAATTTCATCTTGGGTAAAATTTTTGTGAATAGATTTTATTTTAAAGTCAAAGGAAGTGTGAAATGAAGAAACTTTATAGGTCGCGAAAGGATAGAGTCTTGGCAGGCGTCTGTGGCGGCATAGCTGAATATTTGGGCATTGACTCTACAATTGTTAGGCTGATTACCTTTTTGTTAATAGTGCCTGGCGGACTTAGTATTTGGGTTTACATTGCCCTTGCCATTATCATTCCATCTGAGCCCTATGGCAATAGGATAGATGATAGCTACGGCGAAAAGTTCAAAGAGCCTTACCAAAAAGAAAAGCACTACGAAGAAAATTACAGAGATATTTATGAAGAACAAAAGAAAAAATCTGATGAAGATTTTTATTGAGAAGGGGTCCAGGAGGACCTCTTTTTTAGTGAAAAAAATTTTTAAAAAGTTTATAAAAATTTTTGAGAATCATAGAAAATCTTAGCCTAAATTATTTTCTGTATTTAATTCTAATTTATTGATACAATAAAGGCGAGGTGTTGTAATTGATTACTCTTGAAGGAATTGTGGAGAGAATTATTTTTAGAAATGAAGAAAATGGCTACACTGTTGCCAAGATAACTTCAACTGATGGTGACCTTGTCATAGTGGGCTCTGCTACAATTTTTAAGACAAATTTAAAATATAAATTCACAGGAGATTTTACATATCACAATAAATACGGCGAGCAGTTTGCCTTTGTGGAAATGGAAGAAGTCATGCCCGAGGGAGAAGCTGCCATAATCTCTTACCTTTCAAGTGCAAATATACCTCATGTTGGCGAAAAAATGGCAGAGCGAATTGTAAATAAATTTAAGGACGAAACTCTTGATGTAATAGAAAAAAATCCTGAAAGGCTTTTGTCTGTGGAAGGCATTGGTAAAAAGAAATATAGGGATATAAAGGAAGAACTGGACAAGCAATATGGCATGAGAAAAATTTTCTTATATTTTTCCAAGTACAACCTGCCTGCTTCTGTGATTTTAAAAATTTACAAGGAGTATGGCGAAGAGTCCATAGAGCTTGTAAGGAGAAATCCCTACGATTTAATTGGCAGTGTTAGAGGCATCGGTTTTAAAAAGGCCGATGAGATTGCAGAGAGCCTTGGCATAGAAAGGGATTCTGATTTTAGAAAAATTGCAGGCCTAAAGTACGCCCTCATGCTTGCCAATAGAGATGGGCACACCTATCTTCCTCTGGATAAATTAGTTAGGGCATCGGAAAAAATTTTGGGCTTAAATTTTGAAGATAGAGATGACCTTGCAAGGACCCTAAGTCTTGAGAAAAACTTTTTTGTGGAAAGAGATGGCGATGACTACAACTGCTATATTGCAAGATACCTGGCTGCAGAAAATTATGTGGCAGGAAAGCTTAATGATTTAAATATTTCCTTTGAGGAAGAAATTGACATAGACAAAAAAATTTCTGAGACAGAAAAATTTAGGGAGATTGAGCTTTCAAAGACTCAGAGAAGGGCTGTGAAAGAGGCAATAAATAGGGGAGTCTTTGTCATAACTGGTGGACCTGGTACGGGAAAGACTACCACCCTAAAGGTCTTAATCGACATCTTTGAGTCCATGAATAAGGTCATAAAGCTTGCTGCACCTACAGGCAGGGCTGCCAAGAGGATGAAAGAGCAAACTGGTCGTGACGCCTTTACCATTCACAAGCTTCTTGAAATTGGCTTTGCAGGAGACCTGGGCTTTTCAAATATTGAAGAGCTTGAATGCGATGTTTTGATTCTAGATGAAGTGTCCATGGTGGATATTCTTCTCATGGAAACACTTTTAAAGTCCATTGAAAGTCCAACTAGACTTATTTTAGTTGGCGACAAAGATCAACTGCCATCTGTTGGGGCAGGAAATGTCCTTGCCGATATTTTAAAGTCAGGCGTAATTGAGTCTGTGAACCTGGAAGAAATATTTAGGCAGTCAGAGGAGTCTATGATTGTAAAAAATGCTCACCTAATCAATAAGGGCGAGATGCCAATTTTAAATGTGGGCGACTTCTTTATGATTGCTGAAAGAGGAGAGGTCAAGGGTCTTGAAATTATTAAGGACCTAGTAAAGACTAGACTTCCCAATTATTTTAATGTAAGTGAAAGTGAAGTCCAGGTTTTGACTCCAACAAAAAAGGGAAATCACGGCACTCTTAATCTCAATAAGGTTCTCCAAGACCACTTAAATAAAAATGAAGACTGCATAGAAGTCCTAGGCAAAAAATTTAAGCTTGGCGACAGAGTTCTTCAGACAAAAAATAATTATGAGCTTGAGTCAAAGATTGAAAATGAATTTTATGAGGACAGACAAAAGGGAGTCTTCAATGGCGACTTAGGTTACATTTCAAAAATTGACAAGGAAAATAAAAAGCTTACAGTGGTCTTTGACGATGTGAGAAGCGTGGAATATTCAAGTGAGAACTTAGACGAGCTGGCACTTGCCTATGCCATGACTATCCACAAGTCTCAGGGCAGTGAATTTCCTGTAGTTGTAATTCCCCTTTACCGGGCAGCGCCAATGCTACTTACTAGAAATTTAATTTACACAGCTATAACTCGTGCATCAAAGGCAGTGGTCTTAGTTGGTCAAAGTGAGTACCTTGTGAAGATGATTGAAAATAATAAAACTGTAAAGAGATATTCTAACTTGGCAGAAAAATTGAGGAAGCAAAATGAAGTTAATGGAAAATAATTGCCCCCTCTGCGGAAAAATTGTAAAAAATTATGGACTTTGCCCTGCTTGCTATGAGCTTGTCAACAAAAATCCAACCTTTTACTATGACATAGAGGGGCTTGACGATTTAATTGTTGCATCAACTTATGCTGGCATAATGAGAAGGCTCATAATCGACTTTAAATTTAAGGGCAAGCTCTCCTATGGAGAAATTATTTCTGAAATTATGATAGAAAAACTTTTGGAGAGAAATTTATCTGAAGTAGTTTTGACTTTTGTCCCCATGCACCCTCGCCGAGAAAGGGAAAGAGGCTACAATCAATCGAAGATTTTGGCAGAGACTATTGCAAAGAAACTTGATTTAAAGTGCCAAGAAGTCTTTGAAAAAGTTAAGGACACAAAATTTCAAGTAGGTCTAAAAAAAGACCAGCGTCAAGAAAATTTAAAAAATGCCTTTGAAGTAATAAAAGTTCCAGAGGAAATAATAATTGTAGACGATGTAATAACTACAGGCACAACTATTTCTGAACTTGTAAAAGTTGCCAAGGCTTCTGGCATAAAAAAAGTGACTGCACTTATTGCAGCCACAGAAATTGCCTAATTATCAAAATTTTTAAAAATGGAATCATGTCTTGGCCAAATATTTAAAGACTTAAAATTTTTCATGGAGTAGAGAGTTGCATTTATCTCTGCCCCAATTAAAATTATTATTGAAAGTAAATAAAGCCAAATTAAAAAAATTATAATACCTCCAAGAGACCCATAGGTGATGGAATAATTGCCAAAGTTTGACACATAGAATCCAAAGACTATGGAAACAATGATTACGCCCAATGTTGAAAAAATTGCGCCAGGAAGGACTCCCTTAAAAGTCACCATGTTCTCCTTGCTATTTGATGGAGAAAACTTGTAGAGGAGCATAAAGGTAATTAACATATAGGCTAGGGGGATTATATTTTTTGCTATCCGCCACATCTTGTCAAAAAATTCATTGTCTATGTCCAAGTATTTTATAGCTGTTGCATAAATTATTTCACCAAAGATTTGCGTTAGGATCAGCATAAAAAACATGGTGATAAGTGAAAGAGTGAAGAAGAGGGCAATGAGCCTTAGCTTAATAAAACCTCTCTTTTCATCAAAACCATAGGATGAATTTATTATTTTTATTAATTTAAAAACTGCAGTTGATGCAGTAAAAAGACCTGCCACAAAGGAAATTGTGAAGAAAGATCCAGAAGATGAACTTTGAAGCTCTCTCAAAAAATCTGTGACAATGCTTTGGATTTCACTGGGAAGCACATCTAAGAGTGAAAAAATATATTCTGGGTCTAAAATCCCTGAAAAATTAATTGCATTTATTAATGAAATTAAAAAAGGAAAAATTGATAGAACTAAAAAATATGTGAGACTGCCTCCATAGGAGAGAGTGTCGTGATTTAATATTCTATAAATTAATTTGTCAAAAAAAGTAAAGGCTTTTTTGTCCTTTGATTTATCTATAAAATTATTTAAAAATTTCATTGAACACCTCTTGTGTATTATATATTAAATTTTATGTTATAACAATTCGTTACATGATAAAATAGAGTAAAGGATGATGATTATGGATTACAATATATTAGTTTGCGACGACGAGAGAGATATCTTAGACGCAATAGAAATTTATTTAAAGGCAGAAGGCTACAGCGTTTTTACCGCAGAAGACGGCGCATCTGCTCTTGAAATATTAGAAAATAAGGAAATACATCTTGCAATCATAGACATTATGATGCCCGTAATGGATGGCATAACTCTAATTATGAAAATGCGCGAAGTTACAAATATTCCTATCATTGTGCTTTCTGCAAAGAGTGAAGTTACAGATAAGATTGTGGGCTTAAATGTGGGAGCAGATGATTACATAACAAAACCCTTTAATGCAGTGGAACTTACTGCAAGGGTAAACTCTCTTATAAGAAGGTATTTTTCCCTTGGGGCATCAGAAATTAAAAAGGGCGACATAAAAATTGGAAGAGTGAGTCTTTCTGATGAGTCAAAGGAAGTGAGAGTTGAGGGCGAAGTTGTAAGCCTTACTCCCTATGAATACAAAATTTTGTATCTTCTCTTAAAAAATCCTGGCAGAGTTTTTTCTTCCAATGAAATTTATGAAAGAGTTTGGGAAGACGAGGCAATTGATGTGAGAAAAATTATTTCTGTCCACATCTCTCACCTTCGCGACAAGGTGGAAATCAATCCAAGAAAACCTGATTTAATAAAATCTGTTTATGGAATGGGATATAAAATTGAGGCAAAGTAATGCTTTCTGATATAAAAGATTATTTTAAGGAAATTTTTGTAAATCTTTCAGATAAAATTTTTGTGGAAAATATTTTTGCCTCCTGCGTAATTATTTTCGAGCTCTTTAACATCAACAAACACTTTATCCTGGCTTGGATAGTTACTCTTCTTTTTGTCCTTATAAAAATCAAGAGAAGAAAATTATTGGACACAGTTTTTACCTACAACCTCTTTAAGTACAGACAGTTTAAAAATTTTAGGCTCTTTGGCACCTTAAATGTGACCCTATTTATTTTATACATCTTATTTTACAGCCTACTTACCAAGGGCATAGTCCTTTTAAATGTCCTCCTCTTTATGATACTTCGCGCAGTCTTTATTGTTGAAGTTCAGTTTGCACAAAACACCCTATCCATTGAGCTAGTGGAGTCCATACTCTATGGCTATGACTTTGTCATTCCAGAACCCTTTGAAAATGAGTACCTGGAAAAAATCACAGTCCTAATGGAAGACTTTAAAAAGCGTGACAGGAAGAGGCTGGAAGAAAACTTTAGGTCAGAGAAATTAAAGGTGGAGCTAATTACAAATATTTCCCACGACTTAAAGACGCCCCTCACTTCAATAATCAATTATGCCGACCTCTTGTCCAAGAAAGATGAATTAGACGATGAGGCAAAAAAATTTATAGGCATTTTAAAGAGAAATTCCACAAGGCTAAGAGACTTAATTGTGGACCTGGTTTTTGCATCAAAGACAAGCACCAGGGACATTGCTGTGGAGAGGTCCTTAGTTGAATTAAATGAAATGATTTTACAAATTTATGGCGACTATGATTCTCTCTTTAAGCAAAAGGACTTGGATTTTCTCTACAACTCAACTAGCGACGAAATTTTAATTTACACAGATGTAAATCTCTTTGTGAGAATCGTGGAAAATCTTCTTTCCAATGCGGCAAAACACTCAAGAGCTGGCACAAAGGTCCTTGCAGGTGTAATTGAAAGGGAGTCCAGCGTTGAATTTTATGTAAAAAATATTATGAATGAAAAATTAAATATGAATAGTGATGAACTTTTTGAAGAACTTTTAAAGGCAGACAGGTCCAGACACTCTGAAGGCTCAGGACTTGGACTTAACATTGTAAAAAATCTTTCAGAAATCCTGGGCGGCGATGTAAAAATTTCCATTCACGGTCAGTGGTTTGATGTCCATGTATTGCTTTCAAAGGATTCAGAGTGATTATATTTTATTGACAAGAAATAGAATTTGAAATAAAATAAAAAGAAACCACAGGTTTTTCATAATGGCAATTTTAATTAATTGCCATTTTTTTATTTTTCAAAAACTTTATGGGGGGAAACTTATGATCGAGGAATTCGGAATAAAAAGTTTTAATAAGAAAAAGATGAAAGAAGCACTTCCCTATCCAATTTATTTAAAGTGGAAGGATGCCCTAAGAAACGAAAAGGACTTGGACAGAGAGACTGCCGATGCCATTGCCCATGCCATGAAGGACTGGGCACTAAGTAATGGTGCAACTCACTTTGCTCACTGGTTCTTGCCCCTAAGCGGTCACACCGCAAAAAAACATGAAGCCTTTATTTCAAGGACTTCTGATGGTGAACCAATAAATAGATTTTCAGGCAAGGAACTTGTAAAGGGAGAGCCAGATGCCTCATCCTTTCCAAGTGGTGGCATGAGGTCTACCTTTGAGGCGAGAGGCTACACTTACTGGGACCTTACAGCAAATTCTTTTATCATTGGAAATGTCCTTTACATCCCCACTATTTTTATGTCCTACAAGGGTGAAAAGCTTGACAAGAGAGGACCCCTCATTGATTCTACAAAAATTTTAAGTGCTGAGGGCGTAAAAATTGTAAATTTATTTAAGAAAGACGAATATGCCTACAGGATGAGGGTCAAGGTTGGTCTTGAACAAGAATTTTTCTTAGTTGACAAGGAAATTTATAAGAAGAGAAGCGACCTCAAAAACATTGGCAGAACTATTGTGGGAGCTCCATCTCCCAAGGAACAAGAGTTGTCTGACCACTATTTTGGTCAAATTCCTGCAAGAGTTGAAAAATTTTATAAGGATGTTGACGAAAAACTTTACCAGCTTGGAATTTATTCTGAGGCAGAGCACAATGAAGTTGCCCCAAATCAATTTGAAATGGCAATTTTATTTGAAAATGTAAATGTGGCAATTGACGACAACCAACTTCTCATGAACATCTTAAAAGAAACTGCCCTAGAAAATGATTTGGTCTGTCTCTTCCACGAAAAGCCCTTTGCCAGTGTAAATGGTTCTGGCAAGCACAACAATTATTCCATTGTCACAAATTATGGACTAAATGTTTTCGATCCAGGCGAGGATCCCTACAACAACGACATATTTTTATTATTTGTGGCAGCACTAATTGAGGCGACAGACAAGTATCAAAGCCTCTTAAGAGTTAGCGCATCATCAACTTCAAATGACTTTAGACTTGGAGCAGACGAAGCGCCACCAGCGATAGTTTCATTATTTTTGGGTAGCGACTTAGAGGAACTCTTTAGAGATATAAAAGAAGAAGTAGAATATAAAAGGGAAGACGATAATACTTTTAGGGGCTACAATCTTTTAAGCGTGCCAAAGGATTCTAGCGACAGAAATAGAACTGCAGCCGTTGCCTTTACGGGAAATAAATTTGAATTTAGGATGCTTGGCTCATCAAAGACTGGCTCTGATTTAAATATTGCACTTAACTGCGCCATGACAGATTCTCTTTCAAAGATTTATGAAAGACTTGAGCCCTATAAGGATGACTACAAGAAACTAAGAAGGCTTGTCCTTGAAATAGTAAGGGAAATTATGATTTCTCACGACAGGGTAATTTGCGACGGAGATAATTATTCTCTTGAGTGGAGAGAAGAGGCAAAGAGAAGGGGACTTGCAAATCACAAAACTTATTTTGATGCCTTAGTTGCCTTAAAGGATTTTGATTTTAACGATATTTTCTTAAAGAGGGGAATTTATACTGAAAAGGAAATAAGGGCAAGCTATGAAGTAAACCTAGAAGAAGTTGTAATCTATCACACTTTAGAGGCAAAGATAATGATGTCCATGATTGAAAAGGACATAATCCCTATGGGTCTTGCCGAGCTAAGTGACTTGAGTCATGTTTTAAATTTTAAAAATAATGAATTGCTAAGGGCTAAGTATGATAAAATAGATAAGATGATTACAAAGTTAATGGAATGTGAAGGTGAAATTGAAGCCTTGCTTTTACATTCAAGCAAAATAGATGACATTTACAAAAAGGCAGAGTATGTTGAAAGAAATATTGCCACAAAACTTCGCGCCACAAGAGAAGTTGCCGATGACATGGAAAAATTAATTTCAAGAAAAAATATTACGCTGCCATCTTATGAAGATATTTTTAATTCACTAAGCTAGGAGGAAGTATGACTAAATTTATATTTGTTACAGGTGGAGTTGTTTCAGGAATTGGCAAGGGAATTTCTGCAGCAAGTATTGGAAGACTTTTAAAGGACAGAGGACTTTCAGTATTTATGCAAAAGTTTGACCCCTACCTAAATGTGGACCCAGGCACTATGAGTCCCTACCAACATGGAGAAGTTTTTGTAACTAAAGACGGAGCAGAAACTGACCTTGACCTTGGCCACTATGAAAGATTTATCGACGAAGAACTAACTAAGGACGCATCAATTACAACTGGTAAAGTTTATTCAACTGTAATTGCCAAGGAAAGACGTGGCGATTATGACGGAGCAACTGTGCAAGTAATTCCACACATCACTAACGAAATTAAAAATGCAGTTTATAAGGCTGCCAAGGAATCAAAGGCTGATGTTGTAATTACAGAAATTGGCGGAACAGTGGGAGACATTGAGTCCCTACCATTCTTAGAAGCAATTAGACAAATTCACTCAGAAAATAAGGAGTCAGATGTCTTATTTGTTCATACAGTCTTAGTGCCAAACATTCCAGGCTCCGACGAGCTAAAGACTAAGCCAACTCAACACTCCTTTAAGGAGCTTATGAGCAACGGAATTAAAACTGATGTAATTATAGTAAGGTCTAATGGAATTGTAACAAAAGATTTGAGAGAAAAAATTTCTCTATTCTGCGATGTGCCAGTGGAAGCAGTTATTCAATCAACTAATGTAGACTTAATTTATGAAGTGCCACTAGTTTTCCACGAACAACATTTAGACGATTACATCTTAAAGAAACTTGAACTTGAAGACATGCCAGCATCAAAGGGCAAGTGGAAAGAAATGGTTGAAAGATTTAAAGATGTCAAGGGCGAATTTACAATAGGTCTTGTGGGCAAATATGTAAGCCTTCACGATGCCTACCTATCTGTTACACAAGCACTTACTGATGCAGGTTGTGAAAATGGCTACAAGGTAAAGATTAAATGGATAGATTCTGAAGATATAGAAAAGGACGCTAGCATCTTAGAAGGGCTTGATGGAATAATTGTGCCAGGCGGCTTTGGCTCTCGTGGAACAGAAGGCATGATCATGGCTTCAAAGTACGCTCGCGAAAACAATGTGCCCTACTTTGGAATTTGCTATGGAATGCAAGTTGCCTTAATTGACATTGCCAGAAATAAACTTGGTTTAAAGGATGCCAACTCAACAGAAATAAATCCAGAGACAAATTATCCAATTATAGACCTTTTAGAAAATCAAAAGGATGTAAAAAATGTTGGCGGAACTCTTAGACTTGGAAATTATGACTGCACAATTGAAAAGGGAACTTTGACTTATGAGCTCTATGGCGAAGAAAAAATCAAGGAAAGACACAGACATAGATACGAATTTAACAACGACTATAGGGGAAAAATTAGATCAGCTGGCGTGACTTTTTCTGGCATCAACGAAGACAAGGACTTAGTTGAAATAATTGAAATGAAGGACAATGACTTCTTCCTTGCTTGTCAATTCCACCCAGAATTTAAGTCAAGACCAACAAAAGTTCATCCACTATTTAATGGCTTCATAAAGGCAGCAATAAAAAATAAAAACAAATAAAGATAAATAAAAAAATCTCATCCATAAATTTTGGGTGAGATTTTTTATTCTTAGCAGGAGGCTTTATTTTTTTAAACCTCACTTCACAAACAAATAAAAAAAGTCCTGAAATTTTTCAGAACTTTATAGGAACTTGTCTTTTAAATTGTCCCAATAGGAATTATTTGAGAAGACGAGTTTTTTTATGGTCTTATTTGATAGCCTAATGTTTACCCTGTGAAGGTTGTTGAAAAAATATTCGTTTCCGTCAACTAATAAAAGATTTGAATCCTTGTAGCGCTTTTCAACAACAAGAGAAATTGTGTGAGCCCCAGGAACGATTACTGATGAGCCAAGGGAGCGGTAGGCTGAAGAATTCACTGGAGAAATTGGAGTCATCTGTAGGACATGTAGGCTTGGAAAAACTATGGCGCCGCCAGATGAAAAGTTGTAGGCAGTGGAGCCTGATGGTGTTGCAACTAAGATGCCGTCGCCAGAAAATTTTTCCACATGGTTTCTGTCTATAAAGACATTCATGTGTATGGTCTTTGAGTGAGCTGCCTTTAAGACAACTTCGTTTACTGAGTAAAATTTATAGACCTTATTTTTAGTGTAGATGTCCGATCTTATTAGCTTTATATCATCTACAAGGTAATTGCCACTGTGGTAGTCTTTTACAAATTTTTCGATTTCGTCAGGCTTTATCTCTTGATAAAAGCCAAGGTGACCTGTATTTATTCCTACGAAGGGCATTTCTGGGAAGTCATTTTTGTGAATAGCCTTTATAAAGGAACCGTCGCCGCCAATGCAAATGGAAAGCTCGGCATTTTTTTTGAAGCCGTTAAAGGGCTCGTAGCCATATCTTGTTAAAACTTTATGCAATTCTGTGGCAGTTTTTTTTGATTCAAAATTTGCATTTGTAAGTATATTTATAATTTTTGACAAGCTTAAACCCCCTTGATTTTTTTCTCTAATATTTATATTATAAACGAATAAAGTCTCCTTGACTAGAGGTGTAAAATGTATAGATTAAATTCAAAAGACTTTTTAAATTTCAGAGCCACTGAAAAAATGAAGGTCAACGACTACTTAAAAGAGCGTGGTCTTTCTTCACGCCTAATAAGAAAATCTGTAAAAGATGGAAATATTTACTTAAATGGAAAGTTAATAAGAAAAAATAAAAAATTAAAGATAAATGACATAATTTCTCTAAAATTTGAAGACGAAGAGCCCAATGGCAAGGTCCAAAAAAGACCTCTTGATATCTTATATGAAGATGATGACCTCCTTGTAATAAATAAGGAGCCACTAATGGTTACTCACACGGCAAAGGACGACAGCCAGGGCACTCTTTTAAATTATATCTTGGGATATTTTGAGGAAAATAATATTAAGAGAAAGGTTAGGTTTATTAATAGACTTGACAGAGACACATCGGGCATAGTCCTTGCCTCAAAAAATTCCTTTGCTCAAGATAAAATTTCTAGTGAATTTAGAGATGCAGTTGAGAAAAAATATTTGGCAATTTGCCAGGGAATCTTTAGTGAGAAGGAAGGAATTATTGATGCGCCCATAGCCACAAGTGAAGATGGAATTAGGCGAGAGGTAAATTATGTAATTGGCAAAAAATCCATGACCTCCTATAAGGTCTTTAGTGAATATGACAATATGAGTCTAGTAATTTTAACTCTTCACACTGGAAGGACTCATCAAATTAGAGTTCACCTAAGTCACCTTGGTCACCCAATTATTGGCGACAGCCTCTACGGGGAAAAATCTGATTTAATAAATAGGCAAGCCCTTCACTCTTATTCCATAAAGTTAAAGCTTCCAAGAAGGGATAAGGAAATAGAAATTTTTGCAAATCTTCCTGAAGATTTTCATTTTTTTCCTTCGCTTTATTGAAAAAGTGATTTCATTGAGTTATAATTTAATTAGGTAAATTCTGCGATGTACGAAATAATCCTATTTAATTCAACCGACAAATAGAACACGGGAAACTGTGTATGAGTGAGATATGACAAGCCGCCTTTGAGCGGAAGTCAGAAGACGCTATCAAGTTTTTAACCCACCATGAAAATGGGCGGGGTGAATTATTTAGGTAACGGCATTGCGGTTTTTACTATTATTAGGTATATAAATTAGTTGATTATTTTTATATAAATAAGGGTAATAAATTAAGGAATCAAAAAGAACATTGAGAAAAAAGGAGAGTTATTATGGGACTATTTGATTATTTAGAAGAAAAACGAAACGAAGCAGCTAGAAGAAGAAGACTTAAAGAAATTTCTAAGATTTCAACAGGTATTGCACTTGGAGCTATTGGTGGAATTTTATTTGCACCACAAGAAGGCAAAAAAACTCGTGAAGACATTGCAAACAAGTCAAAGGAAGCTGCCAACCAAGCACTAAACGCAGCTAATGATGCTAAAGATACTATTCAATTTAAGGCATACCAAGCTGGCGAACAAGCTAAGAAAACTTACAATGATTTGAGAGACAAGGCCGCTATTAAAAAATATGAATTTGATGAAGATGTTGAAGTGGCTAAGGCAAAGGCTAAGGCAATTGGCGAAGTTGTTAAGGCTGGTGCTGAAGACATCAAAAAAGATGTAAAAAATACTACTGAAGAAGTTAAAGATACAGCAGAAGAAGTTAAGGGCGACTTAAAAGAAGGTGCAGAAGACATTAAGAGAGAA
Source organism: Peptoniphilus hominis (ex Hitch et al. 2025) (assembly GCF_040096015.1). NCBI lineage: Bacteria > Bacillati > Bacillota > Tissierellia > Tissierellales > Peptoniphilaceae > Peptoniphilus > Peptoniphilus hominis (ex Hitch et al. 2025). The sequence continues at coordinate 33,443 of NZ_JBBMFO010000019.1, forward strand.
GCAAAAAAATCTTCTGAAAATGTAAAGGAAACTGTTGAAGATACAAAAGAAAAGGCAGAAAAAGAAGCTAGAAAATAAGATAGGGGGCATAAAATGTTAGATCAAGCATTTACAATTGGTGGCCTACTAAGTTTCTTATTGTATGTAGCTGGCATAGCTGCACTAGTTGCACTATTTTTAGCGCTGCTAAATGTTATGAAAATCTTGAAGAATGTCAATGAAATTATTGAAAGAAACCAAGGTGATATTGATCACACTATAAAGACTGTTCCTTCAATAATGGACAATGCAAAGGACATTTCTACAAATGTAAATTCAATTTCAACTGATGCGACAAAGCTAGTCAATGATGTAAAACCAGAAATTGAGAAAGTTGTTGCCACAGTTGGTTCAGTTTCAGATACTGTTAATGGAATTACAAGAAAGGTCGATGATACATCTTTAAGGGTATCAAACACAGTTATGAATGTTTCAGATGTTATTTCTGATACAGCTAAAACTATTTCGCTTAGTTCAAATAACGCCATCGACTATTTTTATATTTTAAGAGAAGTTGCAAAGACAGTTAAAGAAGTCTTTTTAAAATGATCTAGGGGACGGAGTTATTGCTTCGTCTTCTTTTATTTTCAAAATTAAGTCTTGACCAAGAGGAAACTTTGAGATTTAATTTACATAGTACGAGGAGTAGAATGAAGAGAGTTAAGATAATTGCAAACCCAAATTCGGGCAGAGGTGCAGCTCTTGGCAAAATTTTAGAATTAATTGAGCTTATGAGCCATGATAAATATGAAATTGAATTATTATTTACCCATGAGGAAGGCGACGGCAAAAATTTCGCTGCAAATTACACGGGAGAAGATTTTATAATATGTTCTGGTGGCGATGGCACAGTAAATGAAGTTGTAAATGGAATATATCTTTCAAAGAGAGATACTCCCCTTGCAATTCTTCAAAGTGGAACTGTAAACGACTTTGCCAATGCCCAGGGACTGCCAACTTCGCCCTTTAAGTTTTATCAAATGATAAAAAATTACCATATAAAGACCATTGATTTAGGTCTTGCTGGTGATAGGGCCTTTATAAATGTGGCTGCTGGCGGAATGTTAACTGAAATTGCCTACACTGTCTCTGCTGAAAGAAAGGCAAGTCTTGGCAACATGGCATACTATCTTGAAGGTGCCAGAGAACTTTTGGAAAAGGGAATTTTTAAATATCAAAGGTCCTTTAATTTAAAGGTAAAAAGCAAGGAGATAGACGAAAGCGTAGACGCACTTTTGTTTTTAATAACCAACTCAACTTCGGTTGGCGGTTTCAAAAAAATGTCGCCCTTTGCCGATGTATCTGATGGATATTTAGATGTTTTGATTTTTAAGAGAATAAAAATTTCTGATGTGCCTGAACTTTTTGCTTCGCTAATGGGAGGCAAGCACATAGATCACAACAAGGTAATTTACCTAAAGACAAAAAATATAAGTATAGAATCTGATGAAGAAGTGACAATAGATGTTGACGGAGAAAAGACTTCTACACTTCCTATGAATTTTAAAGTGTTGGAAAATAGGTTGAAAATAATAGTACCATAAGGAGGAAAGTATGGCATCTACAATTAAAGATGTAGCAAAAATGGCAGATGTGTCCATTTCTACAGTATCAAGGGTAATAAATGACTCAAAGCCCGTTAGCCCAGAGGCACGAAGAAGAGTTTTGCACGCCATAGATGTTTTGGACTACAAGCCAAATGAAGTGGCTAGAAGTTTAGTTACAAAAAAATCTAATTTAATAGGTGTAATTGTAGAAGACATAGGGTCTAACTTTATTTCACAAATCCTAAGGGGAGTGGAAGAAGTTGGAAGAATGTATAAATACGACATACTTTTGTCAAGCTCCTATGGCGATCAAGAATCTGAAATGAAGTTTGCAAACTTGTTGGCACAAAAACAAGTGGAAGGAATAATTGTAATTTCAAACTTGCACAATCCTAAACTTGAATACAAGTTGGAAGAAAGCAAAATTCCTTATGTCATCATAAGCAATTTCTACGACATAGAAAAATTCTCTGCCACAATTGATTATGAAAAGGCATCCTATGACATGGTAAATCTTTTAATTGCCAAGGGACACAAAAATATTGCCTCTCTAGGAATTAGAAAGGACTATGACAGAACCTTTGAAAAGAAAAAAATCGAAGGCTACAACAGAGCCATGGAAAAACATGGTCTAAAGAAGATAAATCTATTTGTTGAAGGTCTTGATGCAGGGGATGTAGAAAATGAAGGAGAAGAAATAATAAAGACACTTAAAAAAGAAAAAATTACAGCCTTCTTCACATCCTATGACACAATTGCAATTCACCTAATGAACTTGCTCTTAGACAACAACTACAAGACACCACAAGATATTTCTGTAACGGGCTTTGGCGGCTCTTACATTTCAGATATTTATAGGCCAAAGCTTACTACTGTTAAGATTCCTTATTATGACATTGGAGCAGTTTCCATTAGAAAGATTTTAAAGAAAATTGCCAAGGAAGATAGCGACTTTTCAGAAAATGTAGTGCTTCCATCAGAAATACTTGAAAGAGAAAGCGTAAAAAAAATAAATGACTAGAATTGCCATTGAAACTAATTGTGAAATTATAAAGAGAGGACTTCAGAATATATTAAAGGATTATGAAGTCCTTGATTTTTATGAATTGACAAGTGAAGACTTTGATCTCTTGATCTTTGAAGACAAAAGCTTAGAAAATAGAAGAGAAGAAAAAATAAGGATAGTTGAAGATAGGGACCTTCCCCTTAACATAGACTACTCCCTTTTAAGTCTTAAGTCATCAGAAGAAGAAATACTAGAAGCAGTGGATAAGACCTTAAGAGGGCATGTATATATAGAAGAAAGCTTAAAGGAAGCTAAGAGAAATAGGAACAAAAAATTCGACAAGATAAAGACACTTACAAGGAGAGAAAAGTACTTATTAGAAGAAATAATCGCAGGCAAAACCAATAAGGACATCTCAAAGGAAATTTACATCAGCGAGAAAACCATAAAAAATAATCTAACAGTGCTTTACAAAAAATTAGAAGTAAGTGGAAGAAGAGAAGTCATAAAAAACTACAGTGAAATTTAATAATTTTATCAAATATGTTAGTAATCCTAACATATTTTTAAATTAAGAATAGAGGAATAAATGGAAAAATATTTTTTCTTGTACTTAATGTACTTTTTTATCTATGCCTTTATAGGCTGGGTTGTAGAAGTGAGCTTTCACGCAGTAACAGTTGGAAAGTTTATAAATAGAGGATTTTTATCAGGACCCTATTGTCCCATTTATGGCTTTGGCGCCATATCAGTAATATATTTTCTCACAGACATAGCAGAAAAAAACAAATTTGTCTTATTTTTAGGCTCAATTGTCATTGCAACGGCAATAGAATTTGTGGCAGGCTTTCTTTTGGAGAAGATATTCCACGAAAGATGGTGGGATTATTCAGACAGGAAACTAAATGTTGGCGGTTATATATGTATTGAATTTTCAGTAATATGGGGATTATTTTGCTTTTTATTATATGAAGCAGTCCATCCACTTATAAGCGACCTAGTAAAACTCATACCAATTGCAGTCCTAAAAAATATGGATATAGGTCTAGCAATAATAATGGCAATTGACATGATAGCAACAGTTAATACTCTTATAGGTCTTAATAAAGAATTTAAGGCAATAGATAGAGTAAGCAAAGATATAAGGAAAGTATCAGATAAAATAGGTATAAAAGTCTACGACAGAACTATTCAAATAGAAAACAAACAGGAAGAATTAAAGAAGAAACCAGAATTTATAGAATTGGAAAACAGAATTAAAGAATTAAAAGAAAGAAAAGAAGGTCTAGAAGAGAAGAGAATATTAAAAGCCTTTCCTAATTTGACAAAAAACCTGGAAGATGCACAAGCTGAAATAGCAGAAATAAAAAAATTAATAAGAGATAACGAACACTTATAAATAATTAATGAGGAGCATCTATGAAACAATACGCAAGCAAAGAAGAACTGAAAGAAGAGATAATAAAATCCTATAAAAAGTATATCGAAGAATTTAATGATATTGATGAAAATTTGAAAGATAAAAAAATTGAAGAAGTAGATAGAACACCGGCAGAAAATCTTTCCTATCAAGTAGGATGGACAAGCCTTTTGTTAAAGTGGGAAGAAAATGAAAAAGCAGGCATTGAAGTAAAAACACCATCTGAAAAATTCAAATGGAATGAGTTGGGAAAATTATATGAATGGTTCAATGAAAGCTATTCAAATTTGTCATTAAAAGAATTAAAAAGTATATTAGCTGAAAATATAAATAAAATCCTAAAACTTATAGATGATATGACAGAAGAGGAATTATTTAAGCCGCACATGAGAAGGTGGGCTGATGATGCAACAAAAACAGCAGTCTGGGAAGTCTATAAATTTATACATGTAAATACAGTGGCACCCTTTAAAACATTTAGAACAAAAATTAGAAAGTGGAAGAAACTATCAGGAAATTTAAAATAAAAAAAGATTATAATAAAGCTATAAGTAGAAAGGACAGGCTGTAAAACTACAATTACAAGATAAACAATCATATATAAAAAAACTATTGACAGTAAAAAAATAAAATAGTAACATATAACAGTTGTCAAAAAAAGGCAGCTGTTATTTTTTAGAAAAAATAAAAAATTAAAAAAAACAGTTGACAAAACAACTTCTTGATGATAACATATAGAAGTTGTCAATTAAGACAGCAAGGCTTTTGTAAAGGTCGAGTAAAAAATAATTTAAAAAATTGTAAAAAAAGCTTGACAAAAAGAATTTGCAAGAGTACAATAAATAAGCTACTTCAAAAAGTAGCGATGAAACATGATAATTAAATAGTGTGAAGATAAAAAGATTCGTAATAGAATCACAGATTCGTAAAAGAATCACAGATTCGTAAAAGAATCACAGATTCGTAAAAGAATCACAAAGCAAACCAGAAATTCGTTTAGTTTTTTTTGAAAACTAATGAGTCATACAAATTTTTAATTGAGAGTTTGATCCTGGCTCAGGACGAACGCTGGCGGCGCGCTTAAC
>NZ_JBBMFO010000020.1:0-37963 GCF_040096015.1 Peptoniphilus hominis (ex Hitch et al. 2025)
AAGGCCCCCTCTACCCCCTCCTTTAACCTCCCCCACACCCCCGTGCCCTGGCAGGGGCCTCGCCCCACGGCTACGCAAAAAGCCCTCTAGCTAAAAATTTTGAACTCGTTAGCTTCGCTAACTCAAACAGCAAAATTTTTTTAACGCTTCCGGGCTTTTTGCTTACTGTCTGACAGCTTCTACTGTATATTAGCAAAGTCGACTGCCTGACGGATATAACTACAAGCTGGGCACTCTTGCCTACTTAACTATTTTCCTCTACACTTATTTACTATCAAAAGCACAGCTTTTAATAAATCTCCCTATAATCTAAATAAATTCTCAAATTTTCTTGAATATAAGGGGACAACTTAGTTATAATGTAATAAGTAAATAAAAAGAGGTGTTTTATGAAAGTTTCAGTTATCCTGGCAGCAGGAGAGGGAACGAGAATGAAGTCCAAAAAGCCAAAGGTACTTCATGAAATTCTTGGAAGACCCATGCTTTTTTATGTTCTAAATTCTTGCAAGCATTCGCAAATTGAAAAGAATCTTGTAGTTGTTGGACACAACAAGGAAAAAGTGTGTCATGCCTTCAAAGATGATAAAGGTGTAGAATTTATTGAGCAGCCCATTGGCGAGGATGTGCCTTACGGTACGGGATACGCTGTTTTAAATGCTCTTGATAAAATAAAAGATGAAGATACAGTTATTATTTTAAATGGAGATACTCCCATAATTTCTAATTCGACTATTTCTTGCTTTTTGAAATTCCACGAAGAGAGAAATAATGATGTCACAGTTCTATCTGCAGACATGAAGGATCCTACTAATTATGGAAGAATTGTTCGTGACGAAAATGCAAATGTCGTTGCTATTGTTGAAGAAAAGGACGCAAGCGAAAAGCAAAAGTTAATTCGTGAAATCAATTCAGGGATTTTTGCCTTTAAAGGTTCTTCATTAAAATTTGCTCTTTCAAAAATCGACACAGACAATGCGGCAAATGAAATGTATATCACTGATGCTCTTGGAATTTTAGTAGAAGCTGGCAAAAGGGTTGATTCCTTTAAGCTAAGGGATACTAGAGAAATTCTTGGAGTAAATTCAAGATATGAGCTTTCTATTGCGGCAGAAATTTTGCAAGAAAAAATTAACAAGGAATATATGTTAAGGGGCGTTGGCATAGTTGATCCAAAGTCCACATACATTGAATGGGGTGCAGAAATTGACAGAGATGTCATGATTTATCCTGGCACTCGCATTGACAGAAATTCTGTCATAAAGGAAGGGGCAGAAATTTATTCTTCTACAATTAAAAATTCTGTAATTGGAGAAGATGTTATTATTAGAAGCTCTGAAATCGAAGATTCTTCTATTGGAAGGGGAACTACTGTTGGACCTTACGCCCACCTTAGACCTAATTCCAAAGTTGGGGAAAATTGTAAAATTGGAAACTTCGTTGAAGTTAAAAATTCAAGTGTGGGCAATGGCACCAAGATGAGTCACCTTGCCTATATTGGCGATGCCGATGTGGGAAGTGGAGTTAACATTGGCTGCGGAGTTGTCTTTGTAAACTACAATGGAAGAGAAAAGTTCAGGGCAAAAGTTGGAGACAATGCCTTTATAGGTTCTAATTCAAATTTAGTGGCGCCAATTGTAGTGGAAGAAAATGCATATATTGCTGCTGGTTCCACAATTACTAAAGATGTTTTGAAGGGTCAGCTTTCTCTTGAGAGAGCACCTCAAAAAAATATAGATGGTTGGGTTAAAAGAAAAGGATTTGTCAAATAGGAGGACATAGTAATGAACACTGTTAATGGAGATATTGTTGTATTTACAGGAAATTCTAATATAAGTCTTGTAGATAAAATTTGTGAAAACTTGGGAATTGAAAAGGGCGCTTGCACTGTTTCAACTTTTTCTGATGGTGAAATTTCTATTGATATTGGAATTTCTGTAAGAGGCAAGGATGTTTTTGTCATCCAATCTACTTCTGCACCAGTAAACACAAATTTAATGGAACTTTTAATTTTAATTGATGCCCTAAAGAGAGCATCTGCTGGAAGAATCAATGCAGTTATTCCTTATTATGGATATGCAAGACAAGACAGAAAGACTAAGGCAAGAGAACCTATTACATCAAAACTTGTTGCAGACCTTTTGACTAAGGCTGGAGCAGACAGAGTTGTTGCAATGGACCTTCACGCAGGACAAATTCAAGGCTACTTTGACATTCCTGTTGACCACTTAACTGCAATTCCTTATCTTGCAAGATACTTTAAGGATATTGTTAAGGAAGATGACTTCGTTGTTGTTTCTCCAGACTTAGGTGGAGTTACTAGAACTAGAAAGTTTGCCAACGAATTAAACCTTCCAATTGCAATTATTGAAAAGAGAAGACCAAAGGCAAATGTATCTGAAGTTATGAATATCATCGGTGATGTTGATGGCAAGTCTGTAATTTTAGTTGACGACATTGCAGACACTGCAGGGACAATTACCAAGGCTGCTGATGCCCTTAAGGCTAGAGGAGCAAAATATGTTTACGGAGCTGCAACTCACGGCGTATTATCTGGTCCTGCCATTGAAAGAATAAAAAATTCATCACTTGAAAAATTTGTAATCACTGATACAATTGAACTTCCAGAAGAAAAGAAGATTGAAAAAATTGATGTGGTTTCTGTTGCTCCAATTTTTGCATCTGCAATTAAGAGAATCAACACTGCTACATCAGTTAGTGAAATGTTTGAATAAGGTGATTTAGTGTATATAATAGCAGGTCTTGGCAATCCCGGCAAAAAGTACGAGGACACAAGACACAATATTGGCTTTAGAACTATTGATGCACTTGCTGATAAATTAAACATAAAAGTTAATAAGATTAAATTTAAGGGGCTTGTAGGTGAAGGGAGAATAGCGGCAGAGAAGGTTATTCTCCTAAAGCCCCATACTTTTATGAATAATTCTGGCGAGTCAATAGTTGAAATTTTAAATTTTTATAAATTAAAGCCAGAAGATTTAATAGTAGTAGTAGACGACATAGACATTGAGTTTGCCCAGCTAAAGATCAAGAAAAACGGGTCTGCAGGCACTCACAATGGACTAAAGTCAATTGTAAATTTAACAGGAAGTAAAGACTTTGCCAGGTTTAAGGTTGGTGTTGGCAAGAAGCACCCCAATGAAGATTTGGCAAATTTTGTGCTGTCCTCTTTTCCTGCAAAGGATAAAAAACATATTGAAGATGCAATAGATGCCTGTGCCGATGCAATTATTGAAGCTGTTTCAAGGGGCATTGACAAGTCAATGAATTCTTACAACAACAATATTTATTGAGGTGAATCTTGGATTTTTTAATAAATAGCGTAAAGAATTTAAAATCTTTTAAAGAAGTAAATAATTCAATAAAAAATTCAAAGAACACTGCTGTCTTTGGTTCAGAAGAGGCGGTGCTCTCTCTTTTTGCGCCTGCCTTTAATGATCTTGGCAAAAAAGTTTGTGTTATTTCACAAAATAGGGTCACTGCAAGAAAGACTTATGAGGATATATCAAGTATTTCCAGTGCAAATTGCCTGCTCTATCCAGAAAAAGATGTCTTCTTTTACGAGAGGGACTCAAAGTCAAAGGAAAACACAAAGAAGAGGCTTGAGGCAATGGCTGAAGTTTCAAGTGACAGGGCAGATATTGTTGTCACGACCCTAAATGCCCTCACTGCAAAAATTTCCAAGAGAGAAATATTTTCTAGCTACAAGATAAATATTAAGGCTGAATCACAAATTTCTCTTGAAGAATTGAGAGTAAAGCTAATTGAAATGGGCTACGAGAGATTTCCAAGCGTGGAAGGGGTAGGACAATTCTCCATAAGGGGTTCAATCATTGACATTGCAACTTATGATGCCAACTATAGAATTGAACTCTTTGATGACGAGGTTGATTCCATAAGGAGCTTTGAAATTGAAAGTCAAAGGTCCATTGAAAGGTATGAAGAAATAAATATTTTTCCCATTGAAGATTTGATTTTAAAAAGTCAGGAGAAGAAAAAAATTGCTGAGAGGATCAAAAAGGATCTTGGGAAGACAAAATTAGCTGGCAAGGAAAAAGATAGACTAAATGAAAAGTTTTTGAGATGCGTTGATAGACTTGAAAACGACGAAAATATTTTGAACAAGGACCTAATCCTTCCCTATGTCGATGAAGGAGAAGTGTCATCCTTTTTAGATTACTTAGATGACTTTATCTTCTTAATTGACGAGCCCACGAGGATTGTGGAAAGAGAAGAGGAACTTGCCCTCCAAAATGGCGAGAAGTTTGCCCTCTTAATTGAAAATGGAGAAGTGACAAAGGCTCACGAAAAAACTTTTTACTCCTACAAGGATCTTGTAGATAAGCTAAATGAAGAGAGCCTTATAACTTTTAACGCCCTCCTAAAGCCACCTAAGTCCTTTAAACCACAGGACATTGTAAATATAAAGGTAAAGAGCGTTACAAACTATATGTCCAAGATAAAACTCTTCAAAGAGGATTTGGACTACTATGAAAAAAATGACTTTAAGGTAATTCTTCTAGGCGCTACAGAAAAAAGAGCCAAGAGACTTTTTGACCACCTAGTAGAGCTTGGTTATTCGCCAGAACTTGCCAAGGACTTTGGCAGCTTTAAAGACTATGCCAATTTAGTAGTAACCACAGGCGCCTTAAATGATGGCATAGAGTTTACCGATTCAAAAACTGTCTTTATAAATTATTCTGAAATCTACGGCTCTTTTTCTAAGAAGAAAAAAAATAAGCCTGCCAAGAAAAAATCCTTAAACTTTGATGATTTAACTATTGGCGACTTTGTAGTTCACGAGGCACATGGAGTTGGCAAGTATGTGGGAACAACAAGGCTTGCCGTCTCTGGCATCCAAAGGGACTACATTGTCATTGAATATGGCGGCGAGGACAAATTATTTCTTCCAATTGAATCTCTTGACTCAATTTATAAGTATGTGCAAGAGGGCAAGAGAGAGCCAAAGGTTAATAAATTAAATTCCTTGGATTGGAAAAAGAAAAAGGCACACGCCAAAAAATCCATTGACGACATGGCAGATGAGCTGATAAAACTTTATGCCACTCGTGAAAACACCAAGGGCTATGCCTTTAGCGAGGACTCTCAGTATCAAAGGGAGTTTGAAGACGCCTTTATCTATGAAGAGACAAGTGGCCAACTAACTTCTTCTGAAGAGATAAAAGAGGACATGGAAAAGCCGGTTCCCATGGATAGACTGCTCTGTGCCGATGTTGGTTATGGCAAGACTGAAGTTGCCCTTCGTGCTGCCTTTAAGGCAATCCTTGATGGCAAACAAGTGGCACTACTTGTTCCAACGACAATTCTCGCCCAACAACACTACAACACAATTAGGGAGAGGTTTAAAAATTTCCCAGTGGGCATTGGACTTTTGTCCAGATTTAGAAGTAAGAAGGACCAAAAAGCCGACCTTGAAGGCTTAAAAAATGGAAACATAGACATAATCGTGGGCACACACAGACTTCTTTCCAAGGATGTTCACTTTAAAGACTTGGGACTTTTAATAATAGATGAGGAGCAGAGGTTTGGAGTTCGCCACAAGGAAAAACTTAGGATGTTAAAGGAAAATGTAGACACTTTGACTTTAACGGCAACGCCAATACCAAGGACCCTACAAATGTCCATGATTGGCATAAGGGACATGTCTGTAATTGACGAGCCACCTGAGGAGAGATTTCCAGTTGAAACTTATGTCTTGGAGTACAACAATTTAATGGCTCGCGAGGCAATTTTAAAGGAAATCGAAAGAGGGGGACAAGTTTACTTCTTATACAACAAGGTTGCCAACATGGAAAATAAACTCTTGGAACTTAGAAAGCTTGTGCCAGAGGCGACTTTTGCCATGGCAAATGGTCAGATGAGTGAAAAAGCCTTGGAAGACACAATGATTGACTTTATAGAGGGAAATATTGATGTCTTAGTTTGCTCCACAATTATTGAGACGGGCATGGATGTTCCCAATGCCAATACAATGATTATTACGGACTCAAATCGCCTTGGTCTTTCACAACTTTATCAGCTTAGAGGTAGAATTGGCAGGTCATCAAGAATAGCCTACGCCTACTTCACCTACGACAGGTCAACTTCCATATCAGAAGTTGCACAAAAGAGGCTGCAAGCTATAAAGGAATTTACAGAGTTTGGGTCTGGCCACAAAATTGCAGAGAGAGACCTTGAAATAAGAGGGTCTGGCTCAATTTTAGGCTCAAGACAGTCAGGTCACATTGAAAAAATTGGATACGACTTATACATGAAGTATCTTAAAGATGCAATTATGAAGTTAAAGGGTCTTGAAGTTGAAGAAAAAGTTGACACGACAATTGATCTTAAGCTTGATTCCTTTATACCAAAAGAATATATTGAAGACGACAAGACAAGGCTTGAGATTTATAAAAAGATTTCCGTCATAGACACAGAAGAGGCTTACTCAGACTTAGTAGAAGAATTAATCGACAGATTTTCTGACTTCCCTGATGAAGTTTCAAACTTAATGGACATTGCCCTTTTAAAGAACAAGGCTCAAAAGGCAAGTGTAAAATCCATTACAGAGAGAAGGGGCGAGTACAGGATAAAAGTTGAGGGAGAAGTTTCCCTTGAAGCCATTATGGAAATGAACAATGAATTTGAAAATATTTCCTATTCCATGGGCGATGAAAATGAAATTGTCTTAAATAAATTAAAATATCCACTAGATGAACTTAAAAAACTTGTGACAATTTTGTATTTACACAAAAAGGACACAAAAACATCTAAAAAGTAGTGTATAATAAGGTTATTAATTAAAAAATATGAATAAGGAGAGAAATATGAATTTTAAAAAATTTAGTAAATTAGCAGTAGCTATTGCCCTAGCTGGCACATTAGTTGCTTGTAGCGGGAAAAAAGAAGGAGTAGCAGCAACAGTTGGTGGAGTTGACATTCCAATGGAAGATTACTACAAATCTTATGCAGCAAGAGTTAACCAACTTACATCAATGTATGGTGAAGATGTTCTTGCAAACAAACAAGATGGAAAGAAATCTACTGACGAACTTTTAAGAGAACAAGCCATCACTGACTTAACTACTACTGAAGCTTTAAAACAAGATGCAGCAAAATCAAAAATCGAAGTTAGCGACGACGAAGTTAACAAGAAAATCGACGAAATTAAGGCACAACTTGGTGGAGAAGAAGCCTTTAAAAATTTCTTAAAACAAAATGGACTTCCAGAAGATTATGTTTTTGAAAACATGAAAAACCAAATGTTAGTTGGAAAGTGGACTCAAGCAAAAACTAAGGAATTAGAGCCAAGTGAAGAAGATGTAAAAAAATATTATGAAGACAACAAGGACAAATACTACAAGGCTAAGGCATCTCATATTTTAGTTGACGATTTAAAGGAAGCTAATGTTCTTAGAAAACAAATTCTAAAGGGAGAAGATTTTGCTAAGATTGCCAAAGAAAATTCAAAGGACACTGGATCTGCACAAAATGGTGGATCTCTTGGCGAATTTGCAAATGGTCAAATGGTACAAGCCTTTGATGAACAAATTGCAAAGATGGAGGCAGGAGACATCTCTGAACCTATTCAAACTCAATTTGGTTACCATGTAATCAAGCTTGACGAAAAAAATCCTCGTGAATTTGATGAAGTTAAGGATGAAATAAAGCAAACTCTTCAACAAGAAAAGTTCAAAGAATACATTGAAAAGGTTAAAAAAGATGCAAAGATCAAAACTTATGTTAACACTTCAAAAGAAGTTGAACTTCCAGATGAATTTAAAAACTTTGGTAAAGTAGAAAAAGAAGGAGCTCCAAAGGCTGAAGAAGGAGCTAAGGAAAATGCCAAGGCTGAAAACAAGGCTGCAAACAAAACTGAAAATGCAGCAAAAGAAAATGCTAAAGCTGAAAACAAGGCAAAATAATAATTGAAAAATTTAAAATTTTAATTTATAATTTAAAACCTGTGCTGAAATTTATTTAAAAATTATTTCAGCCAGGTTTTTTCTTTTAAAAATTTATTAAAATTTATACAAAAACGCCAAAGTTAAAAAAATTATTTATAAATCTGCTATAATAAAGTAAAAGGATTTCAGTAGCGAGGTGAAGTCATGAGCTTTTCATCTGAAGTTAAGGATGAGGTTGCAAAGATAAAAGTTGATAATTATGAAATAATTCTATCTGAACTTGCAGGCATAACTCCTATGTGTGGAGTTTTAAATTTTAAAAATAACAAAATTTCCATGGAATACATCACAGAAAACGCCTCAGTAGCGCGAAGAGTCTTTACTTTTTTGAGAAGGTCCTTTGGATTTGTAGTTGAAGTAAAAAATGCAAAGTCCACTCAACTTAAAAAAAATGTATTTATTATTTATATATCTCAAGATGAGTCTTGCAGGTTGTTACTTGATGAGTTAAAATATATAAAGGGTGCAAGCGTATTTATGATTAATTATGCACCCACTGATCTCATAAAAACTGTGAATGAGAAAAAGGCCTACATCCGCGGTGCCTTTATGGGTTCAGGCTCCATTACAAATCCAGAAAAAGGATATCATTTGGAATTCGTCTCTGAAAACGAATCCAATGCAAACTTTTTGATGGGCGTAATTAATGATTTTGGATTTAATTCTAAAATAATTATGAGAAAGGAAAAGTACATAGTCTACATTAAGGACTCAGAACAAATTTCAGACTTTCTATCTCTCATTGGCGCTTATAATTCTGTTTTAAAATACGAAAACATTAGAGTTATAAAGGATATGAGAAATAATGTCAACAGAATTGTAAATTGTGAGACTGCAAACTTAAATAAAACTGTGAAGTCCTCCTATGACCAAGTGGAAGACATTAAGATAATAGATAGAGAGATTGGTTTAGATAATTTAGATGAGGATCTTAGAGCTGTCGCAATTTTAAGACTCAATAACAGGTCTATGAGCTTAAATGACATTGCAAATTCCCTGGATCCCAAAATATCAAAGTCCACTGTTAATTATAGATTTAAAAAAATTAGGAAAATTGCTAACAAGTTGAGGGGTGTATGAAATGACAAGTAAAAAAGTTGTACTTAATAATAATGACGGGCTCCACGCCAGGGCTGCTGCACTTTTTGTTAGAGAGGCAAATAAGTTTGCATCTGACATAAATTTAGAGGCACATGGCGATAAGGTTAATGGAAAGAGTATTATTGGCATTATGTCTCTAGGTGCTTTTTCTGGCGAAGAGATTGTCATTGAGGCTGAAGGCGCTGATGAAGAAGAAGCTGTTGAAAAACTAGCTCACATTGTTGAAAAAGAATTTATAAATCTTTAATAAATATTTTACTTTTTAGAGTTTTGCTTTGTCGAAACTCTTTTTTCATGTCCTTTTATTTGTTTACTGCCTTTGATAAAATATAGGAAGGATTAACTATGCCTTATTTTAAAAATTTGCCAATTAAACTTAAGGCATTGAGAATTAAAAATTAAGGACGATTTTTTAAGAATAGATTAAAGGATGATTCTATGAATAAATTTGTGCATTTGCACCTCCACAGCGAGTACTCCCTATTAGATGGGTCAACGAGAATAAATCTCTTGCCAAAGCGAGTTAAAGAACTTGGCATGGATGCCGTTGCCTTAACGGATCACGGCAATATGTATGGCGCCATTGCCTTTTATAAGGCCTGCAAGGATGAGGGAATTAAACCAATTTTGGGTTGCGAAGTTTATGTTTCTGAAAAGGACATGACTATAAAGGACAAGACCAACAAGAGGTTCCACCTAATTCTCTTGGCAGAGAACAATGAAGGCTTCAAAAATATTATGAAAATAGTCTCTATAGCTTTTGTTGATGGATATTATTACAAGCCTAGAGTTGACAAGGAAGTTTTGAAAAAATATGCCAAGGGCGTAATTGCCACATCAGCTTGCCTTGGTGGCGAAGTGCAAAGATTTATCTTAGAAAGGGACCTAGAGGCTGCAAGAGCTGCTGCCCTTGAATACAGAGAAATCTTTGGCGAAAATAATTTTTTCTTGGAGCTTCAAGACCATGGCATGCCAGAACAGGCTCGAGTAA
The DNA here is from genome assembly GCF_040096015.1 of Peptoniphilus hominis (ex Hitch et al. 2025). Taxonomy (NCBI): domain Bacteria; kingdom Bacillati; phylum Bacillota; class Tissierellia; order Tissierellales; family Peptoniphilaceae; genus Peptoniphilus; species Peptoniphilus hominis (ex Hitch et al. 2025). The sequence continues at coordinate 10,078 of NZ_JBBMFO010000020.1, forward strand.
ATCGCGAGCTTGTAAAATTATCAGAGGACTTAAATATTCCACTTACAGCATCAAATGATGTTCACTACTTAAATAAGGATGATGCCAAGAGTCACGATGTCCTCCTCTGCATTCAAACGGGCAAGACAATTAAGGAAGAAAATAGGATGAAGTTCCCATCAGATGAATTTTATTTAAAATCGCCTGACGAAATGGCAGCACTTTTCCCAGAAAACAAAGATGCCCTTGAAAACACAGTAAAAATTGCTGAGAGATGCAATGTGGAAATAAAATTTCACGAGCAACATTTGCCTGAGTTTACTGTGCCAGAGGGCTACACTCACCAAGGCTATTTAAAAAAACTTGCCACTGATGGTATGTATGCTCGCTACGAAAGTGTTACTGATGAGATAAAAGAAAGATTTGATTTTGAATTTAATACCATAAAAAATATGGGCTTCGTGGATTACTTTTTAATAGTCTGGGACTTTATAAGGTACGCCAGAAAACACGAAATTCAAGTTGGACCGGGGAGAGGTTCAGCGGCGGGCAGCCTAATTTCTTTTTGCCTGGGCATAACAGATGTTGACCCCCTAAAGTTTGACCTCCTCTTCGAAAGATTTTTAAATCCAGAGAGAGTTTCCATGCCCGATATTGACATCGACTTCTGCTATGAAAGGCGTGAAGAAGTTATTGAGTATGTCAATAGAAAGTACGGCGACTCCCATGTTGCCCAAATCGTAACCTTTGGTACCATGGCGGCAAGAAATGCCCTAAGAGATGTAGGGCGTGCCCTTGACATGTCCTATGCCAAGGTGGACTACATTGCCAAGCAAGTTCCACAGGCAATCAACATGACTATAGAAAAGGCTCTGGAAATTTCTGAAACTTTTAAGGGAATTTATGACTCCGAAGAGGACTCAAGATTCTTAATTGACATGGCATTAAAGCTTGAGGGACTGCCAAGGCATACATCAACTCATGCAGCTGGTGTTGTCATTTCAAAGGACGAGCTGACAGAGTATGTGCCCCTAACTCGTAACGATAAGATAATTGCAACTCAGTTTAACATGATTGAGCTTGAAGAGCTTGGTCTTTTAAAGATGGACTTCCTGGGACTTAGGACTTTAACAGTCATTCGTGATGCAATAAATTTAATAAGAGAAAAGGAAGGCAAGACTATTTCCTTTGAAAAGTTTGACTACAATGACCCCGATGTCCTAAAGATGTTTGCAAGGTCAGAAACTCTTGGCGTTTTTCAATTTGAATCCTCTGGCATGAGAGCCTTCCTTAAGGAATTAAAGCCAGACGAATTTTCTGATTTAGTCGCAGCCAATGCCCTCTTTAGACCGGGACCAATGAAGCAAATTCCAAAATTTGTTTCATCAAAGCACGACAAGAGCAAAATTTCTTACCTTCATCCAAAGCTTGAGCCAATTCTAAAGTCTACTTACGGCTGTATTGTCTACCAAGAGCAGGTAATGCAAATCGTTCAACAAATTGGTGGCTACTCTCTTGGCAGGGCAGACATAGTAAGACGTGCTATTTCCAAGAAAAAGATGAAGGTTATGGAAGAGGAAAGACAAAACTTTATCTACGGCAACCCAGCCGAAGGAGTTTGCGGTGCCATTGCCAATGGAGTTGACGAAAAGGCTGCCAACGAAATTTATGACTTGATTATAGACTTTGCCGACTACGCCTTTAACAAGTCTCACTCCGTTGCCTATTCAGTAGTTGCCTACAGGACTGCCTGGTTAAAATATTATTATCCAAGAGAATTTATGGCGGCGCAAATTTCCACTTATACCAATGACATCAAGCAAGTGAGTCTCTACATCGAAGAGATAAAGAGGCTGGGCATAGAAATTTTGCCACCTAATATAAATTATTCTTTTAAAAACTTTACTGTTGAAGAAGATAAAATTCGCTTTGGACTAAAGGCAGTGAAAAATGTTGGCGACAACTTAATTGATTTAATTGTCAAGGGAAGAGAAAAGGGCGAATATAAATCCTTAAAGGACTTCGTCGATAGGATTAATGCCATAGACAAGTCTGTCCTCAACAAGAGGGCGGTTGAGTCCCTAATAAGGTGCGGAGCCATGGACGACTTTGAGGGCAACAGGGCACAATACCTTGCCATTTACGAGTCAGTCCTTTCATCTTCATCTAACACTGCAAAGAGCAATGTCTTGGGACAATTCTCTCTCTTTGAAGAGGCAGCCTTCCACGAAGATTTGCCTGTCCTAAAAGACTTTAGGCAAAAGGACAAGCTTGACATGGAAAAGGAAGTCATTGGCATGTATATCTCTGGCCATCCCCTTGACCCCTATAGAGAAATAATTGAGAAGTCCACAAATATTAATACCAACCAAATTTTTGAAAAGTACAGAGAAAATCTCTTGAGAAATAGCAAGGTAAAAGTGGGGGGCATTTTAAAGTCCAAAAAAACTATGATTACAAAAAACAACAAGATGATGGCTTTTGCAGCCCTAGAAGACCTCTTTGGGACAATTGAACTTGTAATTTTCCCAAATGTCTTTTCAAGATACAAGGACTTAATTGAAGATGAAAATGTAGTCTTCGTTGAGGGACACTTTCAAGAGTCAGAAGTTGAAGAGCCAAAAATTTTAGTTGATGCCCTATCAAGGATTAAGATGCCCACAAAAAACAAGTTATACATCTCCATTGACTCCATGAAAAATGAAAGGCTTGGCGAAATGAAAAATATTTTAAGAGAATATGAAGGCAGCACGCCCGTAGTCTTTTTCGAAGAAGAGACGAGAAGGGCCTATGGAACGGAATCAAACTTGTGGATTGATGCCAATGCCTTTACAGAGATACAAGATAAATTGGCAGTCTTTACTAAGAGTAGAGAAAAAATTATTTTAAAGTAGGTGCGTATGAGAATTGCAATTTTAACAAGTGGCGGCGATGCTCCAGGCATGAATGCCGCAATAAGAGCAGTGACTAGGACTTGCATATACGAGGGAATAGAAGTTTTTGGCATAAGCGGAGGCTATGAAGGCTTAATTGATGCCAAGTTTGAAAAATTAGTTCAGTCTTCTGTTGCCGACATCATTCAAAGAGGTGGAACAATTTTATCCACTTCAAGGTCGGAAAGATTTATGACAGAAGAGGGACTGGAGAAGGCAATAAATTCCCTTAAAATTTTTGAAATTGATGCCCTAATTGTCCTTGGAGGCGACGGAAGTCTTTGCGGGGCAAAAATGTTGAGGGACCGAGGCGTAAATGTCATTGGCATTCCCTGCTCCATTGACAACGACCTTGCCTACACAGATTTTACCATTGGATTTATGACGGCAGTGGAAACTGTAACTGAAGCAGTGAGTCACATTAGGGACACAACAGAAGCCCATGGTCGTGCCAATGTGGTTGAAGTAATGGGCAGAGACTGTGGCGACATCGCCCTTTACTCTGGAGTTTCCTCTGGAGCTGAGTCCATTATAGTTCCAGAAATTCCCCTAGACATAAATGAAATTGCAGAGAAGGCAATTATGGGCAAGAACAGGGGCAAGAAACACCACATAATTTTAATGGCTGAAGGCTGTGGATCTGCCTTTGACTTTGCAGAAGAATTTCAAAAGCTTACAGGCATAGACACAAGAGTAACTGTCCTTGGCTACATCCAAAGGGGAGGAGCCCCAAGCATCTTCGACAGAATTTTGGCATCAGAACTTGGCTACTTGGCAGTTAAAGAAGCTAAGGCTGGCAGGTCTCTTGCCCTTGGCTTTAAAGATGGCAAGGCAATATCCAGGGACTTTGACGAAATTTTTGAAGTTAAAAAAGTTTTTAGAAAAGATCTTTTAGATATACTAAAAACTGTTTCTATATGAGGTGATTTATGAAAAAGACAAAAATTGTTGCCACTATTGGACCTGCCAGTGAAAGTGAAGAAGTTTTAAGAAAATTATTCACAGAGGGCGTCAATGTTGCAAGACTTAATTTTTCTCACGGAAGCCACCAGGAACACAAGCTAAAAATTGACAGAATAAAAAAATTAAGACGAGAAATGGATATACCCATTGGCATAATGCTTGACACCAAGGGACCAGAAATTAGACTGGGTGATATTGATGGAGAAGTCCTTTTAAAGAGTGGCGAAGAATTTATTTTAACTAACAAGGATTTAGTGGGTGATGAAAAAATTGCCAGCATCTCCTACAAGGACCTCTACAAGGATGTAAGAGTGGGCGGCAAAATTTTAATTGACGACGGACTTGTGGAGCTTCTGGTGAAAGAAATTCGTGGAGAAGAAATTATAACAGAAGTGGAAAATTCTGGCACCATTTCATCTCACAAGGGAGTTAATGTGCCTGGCGCCAACTTAAATCTGCCAGCCCTAACAGAAAGAGACATTGAAGATATAAAATTTGGCATAAAGGAAGATATTGACTTTATAGCCGCATCCTTTGTAAGGTCCAGAGAAGATGTCCTTGCCATAAGAAAGGTCTTGGAAGAAGAGAGGGACTACACCACAAAAATTATTTCCAAGATTGAATCCCAAAGGGCGGTGGAAGAAATTGACGAGATAATAGAAGTTTCTGACGGAATTATGGTTGCCAGAGGTGACCTTGGCGTTGAAATCGAGACGGAAGCTGTGCCCATAGTGCAAAAGGAAATTATAAAAAAATGTAACATTGTTGGCAAGACTGTCATCACTGCAACGCAAATGCTGGACTCCATGATTAGAAACCCAAGGCCAACTCGTGCAGAGACAAATGATGTTGCCAATGCAGTTCTCGACGGCACAAGTGCAGTCATGCTATCTGGCGAAACTGCCAGCGGTAAATACCCCCTTGAAGCAGTTGTGACAATGAGAAAAATTTTGGAGTACACAGAAAATACTATTGACCACGAGGAGATTTTGGAAAATAGAATTAGAGATGTGGAAAAATCCATGACAAACGCCATAGGAAGATCTGCCTGCGTAATTGCAAGAGACCTTGGAGCAGAGGCCATAATCACAGCCACAACTTCAGGCAACACTTCCAGAGCCATTGCAAAATTTAGGCCAGAGACGCCAATAATTGCATCAACGCCCTTTGAAAAAATTAAAAATCAACTAAGCCTTGTCTGGGGCATATCTCCTGTAAAAGTTTTAAACTTCAAGGACACAGACAACTTAATTGACGCATCAATGGAGATTGCAGTGTCAAAGGGCTTTATAAAGTCTGGCGACTTAGTTGTCTTAACAGCAGGAGTGCCTGCTGGCATTGCCGGTTCAACTAACCTTCTAAAAATCGAAAGTGTTTCAGAAATTTTAGGAAGAGGAACTCCTATAGGTAAGAAGAAAAAGAAGGCGAGAGCCATAGTTGCAAAGACAATTGAGGACTTGGAAGATGGCTTTAAGACCAAGGACATCATAGTCTGCCAAGGAACTGACGGCAGGATGATTCCTTACATGGAAAAATCTTCTGGCTTTATAACAGAACAAGCTGGCTTCACATCTAATGGAGCTGTGGCGGCAATTTCTCTCGGCAAAACTGCCATAGTTGGCGTAAAAGATATTACAGAAAAAATAAAAACTGGCGACATTATAACTATTGACCCAGTAGATGGAACTGTAAGAAGATAAAAATTTAAAAAATTCCAATAAAAAAAGACCTAAGTGATTATGAAAAATTATCACTAAATAGGTCTTTTATTTTTGTGTAATTATTTCTCTTAAAACTTTCTTCTCTGCCTTTTAAGTTTGAATTGAAGCTTTCAAATTTTACCTTAAACTTTTTTGATTCCGACATCAATTTTAAATTGGACAAGCTCTCTGACTCGTTGAGATAATTAAAATAGTTGTCGCTTCTAACTTTTAGGGCCAAGTAAATCCTATCCAAGCTCTTAGAAAGTCCAAGAAGGTGATTTAAAGTTAAGATAAGGTCTATGGCGAAGAAGGCAGTAAATACTATGGCTAGTGAGTCAATAACTCTATCTTCAGCAGCTGATAAAAATAAGAGCATGACTGGAGTAAAATGCTTGACTATAATAATATTTGCCATGCCAAAAACTATAAGGCCATATAGGCAGACTCTGCTTTTAATTTGGAAGGGATAGGCGCTGTAGTCCCACCACCTTTGGTGAAAAAATCTCTCCAAAAAATATCCTATGATGTACTCAATGGTGCAGGATAAAAGTGCAGAGTAAATAAAAATGTAAAGACTTGAGTCAAAATTTTTAAGCATCAAGTAAGATATGCTTGCGCCAATGCCATAAATGGGGCAGGCTGGTCCAATTAAAAAGCCTCGGTTATAAAATTTATCTAGCTCAATGGTGGAGCAAGGGAAGCTCTCCCAGCACCAGCCTATAAAGGAGTAGATAAAAAATATTAGATATAATTCTGAAATTTTCATAAATTTTCTAAACCCACTTTCACAAATCTTGACGAAACAGTTTCCACAGCAGAAACATATTTGTCAGAGTAAGTTACAATCCAAGATTCCAAATACCTTGGCGGAATAATAGTTAGGGGGAACATGTGCTTTATTATAATATCTCTCTCAAGGCGATTTAAATTTATTTCACTTTTAGCATTTTTATAAGCCTTCATGGGATGAGTAAAGCCATGAATCCACCTTTCCCTCTTGCCATCGTGCCAATCGTAGAGGAAGTAGTCGTGAAGAAGGGCGCCCCTTATCATGGAGTCCATGTCCACATCCAAATTATATTTTTCTGCAATTTCAATGGATTTTTTTGCAACAGAAATAACATGAGTGTAGACAGAAGTGTTGCCATGTTGTATGAAATTTTTTGTTTCATCAAATCGCGTGTTCTCACTTAGGAAGGCGATGATCTCTTCAAGTTTTTCTTTGTTATTCATAAATTCTCCTCAGTCTTATTCTAATTTATAAAAGTAAAAATTTTTCAAAGTTTTTGTTAAATTTTTAAAACATTTAAAATTTTTTGAGTTTGTTTTAGATATTTTTTGCAAAAAAATAAAAGCCATATCTCTATGACTTTTATATTTTACTAAAATTTTGTTTCGATGTAAATTCTCTTTTCGCCTTCTGTCAAAATATCTGTGACTTCTAAGAGCTTTGCACTTTCCTTGTCAACAGTTAATAAAGAACTTGCCTTTTCAAAATTTGATGAACTTAGAGAATATCTCTCTGCAATTTTTTTGATTTCATCTGGGTTTTTAATTGTAAATTCGTAAGTGACCTTGTCCTTTCTCTTTAAGATTGTCGGATTAGTCTTTACCATATTTAAAAATTCAGACAAGTTTTCTCTTGTAAGTGTTTTTTTAATATCTTCAGGTGAATAATTTTCATCTAAAGGTTTTTTAGTTTTTAGGTCTTCCACCTTGATGTTTATCTTTTCACTTGCAAGATCCCAAGGATTTTCGCCTAGGGTTTTTATAATGTGGCTGTACTTTTCATTAGTAGAAATAAATTTTTTTGGCTCTGGTTTTTCCACTTGCTTTTCAATTTTTTCTTTAGCTTCAGTCTTGACTTCAGCCTTCTCAGCTTTAGTTTTAACCTTTTCAACCTTAGGATCAAGCTTTTTCACAGGCTCATTAACTTTTGCCTTAGCTTCTTCTATTTTTGGTTCAACCTTTTCTACTGGCTTTTCAACTTTTTCCGCTGGCTTTACACTTTCTTTTTTTGCTTCAGGCTTTGCTTGGACCTTATCAACTTTTGGTTCAACTTTTTTCACAGGCTCATTAACTTTTGCCTTAGCTTCTTCTATTTTTGGTTCAAGCTTTTCTACTGGCTTTTCAATCTTTTCAGCCTTAGCTTGAGTTTTTTCTGGAGCCTTTTCAGCCGTCACTTCAGCTTTTTCTGCCGGTTTTACACTTTCTTTTTTAGCTTCAGCCTTAGCTTCGACTTTTTCTACTTTTGGCTCAACTTTTTCTACTGGCTTCTCAATCTTTTCAGCCTTAGCTTGAGTTTTTTCTGGAGCCTTTTCAGTTTTAACTTCAGCTTTTTCTGCTGGTTTTAAACTTTCTTTTTTAACTTCAGGCTTTGCTTGGACTTTTTCAACCTTAGGCTCAACCTTTTTCACAGGCTCATTAACTTTTACCTTAGCCTCTTCTTTTTTTGGCTCAACCTTTTCTACTGGCTTTTCAACTTTTTCAGCCTTAGCTTCAATTTTTTTATCATCAATTTTTCTAGCAGGAGCTTTCTTTTCTTCTTCAGCTTCTAGCTTTCTCTTTTCTCTTCTCTTTTTGCCGCGATCCTTTTTCCTAGATCCATCGTATTTTTGTTCTTCCTTTACTTCAAAAGCATTGGAAGAATTTTCATCCACCTTAAGATCTTTTTCAGCCTCAGAAGAATTTACAGAGTCATCAAAGTTTTTAAGATCTTCTGCCTTATGTAGCTTTTCAGCAGATACTTTTTCTTTACTTTCAAGAGATTTCTTTTCCTTTGGAGTATTTTTATTTTGATTCTTTCTCCATATAAAATAGCAAACGATTACAATAATGGCAACAATTATTAAGCCACCCATAATAACACCTCCAATTAAATTATATTATACCACTTACATACAAAATAACCACTTTAATTCGCTAATTTTTTAAAAATATTATAAAAAAAGACTCCAGCTAAGGAGTCTAATTCTTATAACAAAAATTTATGCCACTTATTTTTGCCTTTTTAATTTTTTAATTCTTTTCGCGCTTCCATTTTGCCCTTAAGGATTTTTGCTATGTCGCGAACTTCACGCACGCCTAAGTGGTATAGGCAGAGGACATAGACGCAAGCTGCTATAAAGACTATTAGCATCAAGAGAATTAGCCTCAAGAGTGTTTGGACTCCTCCACTTGTAAAGGACATGATGAGTTTTTCGTAAGGGAAGTAGGAAAGTGCCACAAGGCCCATTGCTATTGAAGCCATAAATGTTTTAATCAAGGCTTTGATGTAAGACTTGGTTCCTAGATTTCCAATTTTTCTCCTAAGGAGGATAAAGGAAATGAAAAGGGCAATTGTCGTGGCAATAGAAACTGAAGCTGCTAGTCCATTTGTGCCATAGTGTCTTGCCACTAAAAGGTTTAAGCCAACATTTATGGCTACATTTGTCACCCCAACATAGAAGGGCGTCTTTGTGTCTTCAATGGAGTAATAAATTCTATTTAATACATTTATTACTGAAATTGAAATCAGTGATAGGGAGTAGCACCTTAATGTTGATGTGGCTGCAATGCCGTCAGCCATAGTAAAGGAACCACGGACAAAGGCAATTTCTATTAGTGGTCTCGCCAATATTATTAAGCCAACTGTTGCTGGCACTGTTATAAATAGAACTGTCTTTATTGATGCGTTCATAACTTTTTTGCCAAGTTTCATGTCCCCTGAACCTAAAGTTTTTGTCAGGATTGGAAAGACTATGGCTGTTATGGCTGTTATGAAGATCCCAATTATCATTGTGTTTAATTTATTTGAGTAATATAAAATTGAGGCTGCGCCTTCGCCCATGGTAGATGCCAATCGCCTGTTGACAATTATATTTATGTCATTGACTGATACTGACACGAAGACTGGAAGGGCAAGGACTATTGCATCTCGCACATACTCGTCTTTGAAGTCTGCCACAAGCTTTAGTCTGTAACCAATTTTCATTGCATTTGGTAGCAAAAATAAAAATTGTGCCAGTATTCCAAGGACAGAGGCTATGGTTAATCCCATTATGCCAACATGACGAGAAAATAGGGCAAGATAAATTATATAAGTTAAGTTAAGTGGAATGGCAATGGCACCAGCTGCTGCGAACTTGCCGCCATGTTGAAGATAGCCCTCCATTACTCCAACCCAGGATGAAAATAAGACTACGGGCATGCCCACTTGTATTAGTTTTATTACTATTGCATAAGTTTCGGGATTTTTTGTGGAAACTGTTAGAAGTGCAATTTGTCTAGGAAAAATAATTCCAAGGGCAATTAGGACAAAGGACACTAAGCTTGCAATGAAGAGTAAATTATTTGTAAAATAATTTTTTCTACTCTTGCCATGTTCCATTTCAGCCTTTTGCACTGATGGTATATAAGTTGTTGCTATTGCCTGTGTCACAAAGGCAGATATAGTTGCCGTTGCGCCCTGGGCAAGGGAGAAGGCATCCATTTCGATTCCTGCGCCAAAGACATAAGCAGTAAGTGATTCTCTAAAGAAACCGAAAACTTTTCCTATTAATGAAAATATAATTATGGCTAGAGTGGACTTTGCAATTCTTGAGCCTGCGCTACTTTTATTTTCCAATTTAAAATCTCCTTTATAAGTCTTATCAAATTATAATTTGTTTAAAATTTTATGTCAAGTAAAGGGAATTTCAGTATTTTAAAGAAAATTAATTATGTGTTATCATTGTTCTTATATAAAATATTATTTGCCATTAAATTAGGAGGATAAATGAAAAATAAACATTTGATAAAAAAAGTTTTGCCCTATTTTTATAAATATAGATTTACTCTTTTCTTAGACTTATTTTGCGCAGGGCTCACTACAGCAAGTGAGATGATTTTGCCACTGCTTCTTCGTGCTCTAACTAATAGAGGAATGAATGATTTAGCTTCAATTACCTTTGACTTTGTTATAAAGCTTTCACTGATTTATATTCTAATTAAGACAATAGAAGTAATCGCCCAATATTTTATGACTAGCATTGGTCATATAATGGGTGCGAAGATTGAGACGGACATGAGAAGAGACCTATACGCCCACCTACAAAGTCTATCTGATACCTTTTACAACGAAACCAAGGTTGGCGTCATCATGTCAAGGATTACAAATGACCTCTTTGACATAACGGAGTTTGCCCACCATTGTCCCGAAGAATATTTTATCGGCGCCATAAAAATCCTCATTTCACTAATAATTCTTCTTAAGATAAATGTAAAGATGACACTTCTTATTTATCTTATGATTCCACTGATGATTTATTTTTCTGGTCACTACAGAAATAAAATGAGAAGGGCACAAAAGGATCAAAGGGTCCACATTGGTCACCTAAATTCTTCCATTGAAGACTCCCTTCTTGGCATAAAGGTTGTAAAGTCCTTTGCCAATGAAGATGTGGAAAGGGAAAAGTTCACTGAGGAGAACAACAAGTTTTTGGGAATTAAAAAGAGATACTACAGGTCTATGGCTGGCTTTAACACAATTAACAGGATCTTCGACGGACTCATGTATTTGATTTTAATTACAAGTGGAGGCTACTTCCTCATGAAGGGAGAAATTGGTCCCGAGGACTTAATTGTCTATGTAATGTTTATCCAGTCCCTTCTTGCTACTGTTAGACGAATTATTGAATTTACTGAGCAGTTCCAAAAGGGGATGACGGGAATTGAAAGATTTGCGGAAATTATGGCTATTGAGCCTGACATCAAGGACAAGGAAGATGCCCTTGAGATAAAAAATGTCAGGGGAGAGATTTCCTTTGAGAATGTAGATTTTTCCTATGGCAAGGGCGAGGGCAAGGTCTTAAATAATTTTTCTGTGGACATCACGCCAGGCGAGAAGCTTGCCATAGTTGGTCCAAGTGGTGCAGGCAAGACCACCCTTTGCAATCTCATACCAAGGTTTTACGATGTGGATGCTGGGTCTGTCACAGTTGATGGCATTGATGTGCGTGACATTAAAATAAAGTCCTTGAGAGAAAACATCGGCATAGTGCAACAGGATGTCTATTTATTTTCTGGCACAGTAAAGGACAATATTGGCTACGGCAAAAGTACTGCCAGTGATAGAGAAATTATTGAGGCTGCAAAGCTTGCCGGTGCTTACGAGTTTATAAAAAATTTACCTAATGGCTTTGACACCTACGTTGGCGAGCGAGGTGTAAAACTATCTGGAGGACAAAAGCAGAGAATTTCCATTGCCCGAGTTTTCCTAAAAAATCCGCCGATTTTAATTTTAGACGAAGCAACCTCTGCCCTTGACAACAAAAGTGAAATTGTAGTTCAAGATTCCATAGAAAAGCTTTCAAAGGGAAGGACCACTATTACCATAGCCCATAGGCTTACAACAGTACAAAATGCAGATTTAATCCTTGTCATGACAAGAGAGGGCATTGTGGAAAGAGGAAGTCACCAAGAGCTTATGGCAAAGAGGGGATACTATTACAACCTCTACACCAAGGGCGGCAGGTTAGAATAATTTAGCTGTTTTCGGGTATCATCCTTATAGGTATTGAATTTAGCGAGGTGTATTATGCAAGAATATATAGAAATTATTAAAAAGAGAAGGTCTTACTACAATTTGTCAGAAGATGTGGATCTATCCAATGAAGAGATAAAATATTTAATCGAAGATGTCCTAAACATCACTCCTTCACACATGAATTCACAAACTACTAGGGTCCTCTTGCTTTTTGACGACAAGTCCAAGGACTTTTGGAAGAGGGTAAATGAAACTTTTGATAATAAAATTAAGGAAGAAAAATTCCATGGCTTTTATCATGCCAAGGGAACTGCCCTAATTTTTATTGACAAAGATGAAATTAAGGCTCAGGAAAAAAATATACCTTCTTACAAAGAATATTTTGAAACTTGGGGTCATCATTCAGCTGCCATGGTCCAGCTAAATATTTGGCAGGCTTTAAGAGATGAGGAGATCGGCGCAAGCAATCAACACTACAATCCTGTAATTGATTCTTGGGTAAAGGAACTTTATGAAATTCCTGACTCCTGGGAACTTATAGCAGAGATGCCTTTTGGAAAAATAGAAGAAGAACCAGAAGAAAAGGACAAGAAGCCAATCCATGAAATTTTAAGAGTAATTGAATAAAGATAAGCATAAAAAGTAGGCGAGAGTCTACTTTTTTCTTTTACTTGCCCTTGTAATAAAAAATTCTAATGACTATAATAAAAGTATCAGGGGAGCTTTTGCTGAGATTAGGTCATCCTTAAACCCTTTGGACCAGGACAGGTAATGCTGTCGTGGGAAAAGTTTGTCTCCCTTTGGAGACTTTTTTTATGCAAAAATTTATTTTGTAAATTTATTGGAGGAGGTTATTATGAAGATTTCAGTAGCTATACAAATCCTTCCTACAACTAAAGAAGGCACAACAGAATCTGTTGTTGAAGTTGTAGACAAGGTAATTGAATATATTAAAAGCGAAAAAGTAAATTATGTTGTTACGCCCTTTGAAACAGTTATAGAATTAGATGACTTTGACAAAGCCTTTGAAATTCTAAAAAACTGCGTCAAGATGGCAGGAGAAATTTCAGAACAAGTTGCTTGTTATTCCAAGACTTTTTATTCTGAAAAGGGGATTTTGACTATAGATGAAAAAACCGGCAAGTATCAAGGATAATATCTCAGCAGCTTCTTTGATAATAATCATTGTAGCTATTTGGCATTTTGTAACCACAAGGGGAATTGTGGGGCCCTATTTATTGCCCAAGCCCTTTGATGTTATAAAGGCCTTTGTGACAGATTTTTCTACAATTTCGTCACACCTTGGCACAACACTTACAGAGGCTTTTTTAGGTCTATTTGTTGGCGTCAGCCTTGGCTTTATTGCCGCCCTACTAATGGATTTGTCAGATATTATTTACTCTGCACTTTATCCAATTTTAGTTTTGACACAGACTGTGCCAACAGTTGCCATTGCGCCCCTACTGGTTCTATGGATGGGCTATGGCATTGCCCCAAAGATTGCCCTTATAGTAATCGTAACATTTTTTCCAGTTGCAGTGTCGCTTCTTGAGGCCTTTAAAGAGGTGGACCAAGACAAGGTAAAATTATTAAAGGCCATGGGTGCTGGCAAGGCAGAAATTTATAGATACATTAAACTGCCTGAGAGCCTGGGGAATTTTTTCTCAGCCTTTAAAATTGCAGTTTCCTATTCTGTTGTAGGTGCAGTAATAGCCGAGTGGCTCGGTGGTTATAAGGGACTGGGAGTATATATGATTAGAGTTCAAAAAAATTACTCCTTTGACAAGATGTTTGCAGTTATATTTTTAATTTCGGCAATTTCTCTTATTTTGATGAAGTTAGTTGGCTTCTTACAAAAAAAGATGATGCCGTGGACGGAGGAAAAATGAAAAATTTAAAAAAATTATCAGTTTTATTATTAGCAGGCCTTATGCTTACAGCTTGTGGCAAGGCTGAAAATAAAAAAGTTGAAGAAAAGAAGGATGTCCCAACAGAAAAAGTTAGCTTTTTACTAGACTGGGACCCAAATGTAAACCACGCAGGACTTTATGTGGCAATGGACAAGGGATTTTTTGCCGATGAAGGCATTGAAGTTGAAGTAAACCAACCACCAGCAAATGGAGCTGAAGCACTTGTAGCATCAGGCAAGGCTGACTTTGGAGTATCCTTCCAAGACACAATTGCACCAGCCTTTGCAAGTGATGAACCACTTCCAGTAACAGCTGTTGCTGCAATAATAAACCACAACACTTCAGGTATTTTTTCTGCAAAGGACAAAAATATTGAAAGACCAAAGGACATGGAAGGACACAAGCACTCAACTTGGGGACTTCCAATTGAACAAGCAATTTTAAAGCAAGTTGTAGAAGATGACGGCGGAGATTTTTCTAAGGTCAACTTAGTTCCTGGCGATGTTACAAATAATATTGCAGCAATCCAAGGAAAGGACATTGACTCAGTTTGGATCTTCTATCCAGTTGATGGCGTTAGAGCTGAAATGGAAAACCTGCCAATAAATTATTTTGCCTTTAAAGACATCAACCCAATTTTCGATTACTACACACCAATTTTAATTGCCAACAATGACTTCTTAAAGAATAAGGAAGATGTGGCAAAAAGATTTATGCGCGCCTTCTCTAAGGGCTATGAGTATGCAGCAAAAAATCCAAAGGAAGCTGCAGAAATTTTAGTTAAATTAAATCCAGAACTTGACAAAGATTACACAGTAAAGGCAATGGAATATATAGCTGACAAGTACAAAGACGATGCAAATTATTTTGGTGAAATAAATGCAGATAGATGGAATAATTTCTACGCTTGGCTATGGGAAAATAAATTAATCGACAAGGAAATTCCTAAGGATTTTGGTTTCACTAATGATTTTGTAAATCCTGAAAAATTAAAATGAGTGAAAAATTAGAAATTTTAAGAGTAGAGGTTGTTGACAAGTCCTTTGGCGACAAGCTTGTCTTAAAGGACATAAACATTAAATTAAATAAGGGAGAGTTAGTCTCCCTTGTTGGAGTATCTGGCTCTGGAAAGACTACGCTATTTAACATAATAGCTGGTCTTTTAAAACCAGATAGGGGTAGAGTTTTTCTAAAGGGAGAAGATGTAACTGGCGAGGCAGGTAAAATTTCCTATATGCTTCAAAAGGACCTCCTCCTTCCCTACATGACAATCATAGACAATGTTTCTCTTCCCCTAGTTCTTCGTGGCGACAAGAAAAAAATTGCGCGAGAAAAAGTTCGTGGCTACTTTAAAGACTTTGGTCTTGAAGGGACAGAGGATAAGTATCCTTCACAGCTTTCTGGTGGCATGGCGCAAAGGGCAGCCCTTCTTAGGACCTATGTCTTTTCCAATGAAGTTGCATTACTTGACGAGCCCTTTTCTGCCCTTGATGCCATAACTAAAGCTTCCATTCACAAGTGGTATAAAAATATTATTAATGAGATGAAAATTTCTACGATTTTCATAACTCACGACATTGAAGAGGCAGTTAAGATTTCAGATAGAATATACATCATGGGGAAAAACCCTGGAACTATAATTGATGAAATCGAAATAAAAGAAGACTTTCAAGAAAATTTTTTCGAAGACAAAAAATTTATTGAATACAAAAAATACATTATCGAAAAACTTGACAAACTTATTTGAAACGAGGCATTGGCCTCGTTTTTTTAAATAAAAATATTATCATAATCTTTTCAAAATCCCTTTGACAATGTTTGCATATTATAGGAATTTTTATTATAATAATGTTAAGTTATTGCAATTGTTTATTTAGAAAAAGGGGGAAAATTATGCAATATTTTGTAGATTTAAACAGCGACATTGGTGAATCCTTTGGCGCCTATAAAATGGGCATGGATGCTGAAATCGTTAAGTATGTAACGAGCATCAACTGCGCTTGCGGTTATCACGCTGGCGATCCACTAATTATGGATGCAACTTGTAAGGCAGCAGCAGATAATGGCGTAGAAATTGGTGCTCACCCAGGCTATCCAGACCTAATGGGATTTGGCAGAAGAAAAATGGATATCAAACCAGAAGAAGCTAGAGCTTACATGCTTTATCAAGTTGGAGCACTTGCTGCTTTTGCAAAGGCTCACGGAAAGAAATTACAACATATGAAACTTCACGGAGCATTTTACAACACTGCTTGTAACGACGAAAAACTTGCTAATGCAGTTTTAGATGCAGTTGAAGAGTACGATAGAGACTTAATCTTAATGGTACTTAGTGGTTCTTACATTGCCAAAGAAGGCAAGAGAAGAGGACTAAGAGTTGCTCAAGAAGTTTTTGCTGACAGAGGATATAACGAAGATGGAACTTTGGTAAATAGATCACTTCCAGGTGCCTTCGTTAAGGATCCTAAAGATGCTATCCCAAGAGTTGTAAAGATGATTAAAGAAAACAAGGTTACAACTGCAGATGGCAAGGAAATCGACATTGTTGCAGACTCAATTTGCGTTCACGGCGATAACCCTGAAGCTCTTGAATTTGTAAAAAATATTAGAGAAGGACTAAAGGTAGAAGGTATTGAAATTAAACCTTTATCTAGTTTCTTAAAATAAGGAGAAAAATATGGAAAAGAATAAAAGTAATTTGTCTGTTCTTTTAGGAGCAGCCTTTCTAATGGCAACATCTGCCATTGGACCTGGATTTATGACACAAACTGCTACATTTACTACAAAAATTGGCGCAGACTTTGCAGCAGTAATTTTAATTTCAATAATCTTTTCATACATAGCACAACTTAATGTGTGGAGAGTTATTGCCATTTCTAAAATGAGAGGTCAAGACATTGCCAACAATGTACTACCTGGCCTTGGATATGTAATTGCCTTTTTAGTTGCTCTTGGCGGCTTGGCATTTAACATTGGTAATGTCGGCGGTGCTGGACTTGGACTTAATGTAATTTTTGGCGTTGATGTAAAAATTGGTGCAGCTATTGGTGGAGTAATTGGTATTATCCTTTTCTCATCTAAATCTGCATCTTCAATCATGGATAGAGTTACACAAGTTCTTGGTGCCATGATGATCATCCTAATTGCCTTTGTAGCAATTAAGACACAACCACCAGTTGGCGAAGCTGTAAAATGTGCTGTAGCTCCTGCAGGTGGATTTAACAGTATAGTTGCTCCAACACTTACACTAATTGGTGGAACTGTTGGTGGTTACATTATATTCTCAGGTGGACACAGACTTATTGATGCAGGAATCACTGGTGAAGAAAATCTTTCTCAAGTAACAAAATCAGCATCACTAGGTATTGGTGTAGCACTAATCGTAAGAATTTTACTATTCCTAGCAATCCTAGGCGTTACAAAGATGACAAATGCACAAATTGACCCTGACAACATTGCAGCATCTTCATTCCTAGCAGCTTCTGGAGTAATTGGATATAAGATTTTTGGTATTGTATTTGCAGCAGCAGCCTTCACTTCAGTTGTAGGTGCAGCTTACACTTCAGTATCTTTCCTAAAGACATTATTTAAATTCGTTGCTGACCACGAAAATATGGTTACAATTGCCTTTATAGTAGTGTCTACAATTATGTTTATCTTTATTGGACAACCTCAAACTCTATTAATAGTAGTTGGAACATTAAATGGTTTCATTCTTCCTATAACTCTTGCAGTAATCCTACTTGCATCTAAGAATAAGAAAATCGTTGGAGATTATGTTCACCCTAATCTTCTTTACATCTTAGGTTGGATAGTAGTAGCAGTTACTGCTTTCATGGGAGTAAAAACTGTAATAGGAAACGTTGGAAAACTATTGGGATAATTTAGGTGAAAAAAATGTATGATAAAATAAAATTTCTAACAGCTGGCGATTCTGCTATTGTCATGGAATTTGGCAATACAATCGAAAAGGAAATCAACGCAAAGATTGCCGCAGTTGTTGAAAATTTAAAAAAGAAAAATATTGACGGCATTTTAGACATTTTGCCAACTTACAGGTCTATTTTAATTAATTACGATCCTGTAAAAATTTCTTATGGCGAAATGGTTGAAACTCTAAAGGGACTTAGCAAGTCTGACAAGGCTAACCAAAGTGACGAAGTTAGACTTATTGAAATTCCAACTCTTTATGGAAAAGAATATGGTCCTGACATCGAATTTGTTGCTGAAAATGCAAATCTAAGCGTTGATGAAGTAATAAAAATTCACTCTGGCACAGATTATTTAGTTTACATGATGGGCTTTATGCCAGGATTCACTTATCTTGGAGGACTTGATCCAAGGATAGCTACTCCAAGACTAAAGAGCCCAAGGCTAAAAATCGAGCCAGGTTCTGTTGGCATTGCAGCAAATCAAACTGGAATGTATCCACTAGAATCACCTGGAGGATGGCAACTAATTGGTAGAACTCCACTTAAACTTTACGATGACACTAAGGAGCCACCAGTATTTATCCAAGCAGGTGACTATATCAGGTATGTATCCATTGATAAGGCTGAGTACGACAGGATAGCAAAAGAAGTGGAAAATGACACTTACAAAGTTTCCATAAAGAAAGTTAAGAGAGGTGATCTTCATGAGTAGTATCGATGTAATAAATGGTGGAATTCTTACAACAATTCAAGATTCTGGCAGATATGGCTATCAAGAATTAGGTATTCCTACATCAGGTGCCATGGATGATTACAACTTTAAACTTGCAAATATTTTAGTAGGAAATAAACTTGACGAAGCTGTACTTGAAATGACTTACTTTGGACCAACTTTAAAATTTAAGGAAGACCTAACAATTGCAATAACAGGTTCCGATATGAGTCCAAAGATTAATGGAGAACCTGCTCCAATGTATGAAACTATAAAGGTTAAAGCAGGAGACACTCTTCAATTTGCAGCAGTTAAAGAGGGCATAAGGGGCTATATAGCCTTTGGCGGCTCCATTGATGTGCCAGTAGTAAACGGTTCAAAGTCAACTCACATCAAGACTAAAATGGGTGGAATTGATGGTAGAGCCTTAAAAGCTAAGGACACATTAAATATTAAGAAGTCAAAGGAAAAAACCATGAGAAAGATTCCTGAAAAGTATCTTCCAAAGTTTTCACACTGCAATATTTTGAGAGTTGTCCTTGGACCTCAAGATGATTATTTCACAGAAAAGGGAATTCACGACTTATTTAGATCAGGTGGCTACCAAGTTACTAAAGACTTTGACAGAATGGGAGTTAGACTAAAGGGAACAGAAATTGAACACAAGGAAACAGCAGACATTATTTCTGATGGAACTAACTTTGGCTCAATTCAAGTGCCAGCAAATGGTCAACCAATTATTCTTTTAGCTGACAGACAAACTACTGGAGGCTATACAAAAATTGGCAATGTAATTACGCCAGACCTTCACAAGCTTGCGCAAATGACTTTCTTGGACAAGGTTCTTTTCCAAAAGGTTACCATTGAAGAAGCTCAAAAGTTAACTGTAGATTATAAAAATATGTTTGATGATATAAAGAAGGAGTCCATAATATGAAATTAAGCGAACTTGCAAAAATGCATCCAAGAGATGTTAGAGAACTCATAAGAAAGGGCGAAGTTGATCTTCCAACTTCAGGTATGAGTGAAGGATATTTGCAAGCTAACCTTGCTATCCTTCCAAAAAAATATGCCTATGACTTTCTACTTTTTGCACAAAGAAATCCAAAGCCATGTCCAATACTTGAAGTATTAGACGAGGGAAGTCCTCTTACAAAAATTATGGCTGATGGTGCCGACATTAGGACTGATGTGCCAAGATATAGAATTTATAAAAATGGCGAATTTGTTGAAGAAGTTAAGGACTTAAAAGATGTATGGCAAGATGATTTCGTTACCTTTGTAATTGGTTGTTCCTTCTCCTTTGAAAAGGCAATGCTTGAAGCAGATGTGCCTGTAAGACATATTGAAGATGAACACAATGTGCCAATGTATATAACAAATATTGCTACAGAGCCAGCAGGAATCTTCCACGGCAACACAGTGGTATCAATGAGACCAATCCCTTACAAGGACATTGTAAGAGCAACAACAGTTACAGCAAGATTCCCAGCAACTCACGGCGCACCAATTCACATTGGAGACCCAGCTGTTATAGGAATCAAGGATGTTAATAAGCCTGACTTTGGCGAAAGAAGTGAAATAAAAGAAGGAGAAGTGCCAGTATTTTGGGCTTGTGGCGTAACACCTCAAGCTGTTGCTATGGCATCTAAGCCAGAAATTATGATCACTCATGCACCTGGTCACATGCTTATCTTAGATAAGAAAGATTCTTATGTATCAGTATTCTAAAAACTTTTAATACAAATTTTAAAAATCTGTCAGGGAAATAATGTGTACACATGAAAACTTGGCAGATTTTTTGTGTATTAAAAACTATTTTGCTATATAATTAGATAAAGTAATAAATGAGGAGCGTTTTTTATGAAAAAATTATTTAAAATATCTATTGTTTTTCTAATTACATTTTTATTTTTATCAGCTTGTGGCAATAAATCTCTCTACTCTATGAAGACAGACACTTCAGATGAAAAGGGAGTGGAGAAAATAATAAATAAACTTGAGTGGAAGGAAAATAAATTGGGCGATTTTGAGCTTAAAGACAAGAGCGTTGAAATCAATCTGGAAAAGACTCCAAATTCTAATAGAGATGAGAATACAAAAGAACTTTTTATAAATGGAATTAATCTCTTAGTTTTAACTGATGTTGATGAAGTGAATTACAAAGGAGAAGACCTTGACTTTTCTGGTCTTGATAAAAATTTTGCAAATGAAATTTTGACTATTAAGTATGACAAAAAGATTGAAGACTTGAGAAAAAGTGAAGAAGCATTTAATGAAGTGAATGAAAAATTAAAAAATGAAAAATTTGAAACTGGTGCTGTCCACTATGAGATGATGAAATAATTAATTTTTTAAGGACTTCTTTTATGATATATTATTCTCAGATATTTTATAAAAGGATGATCACATGGAAAATAAATATATAATAATTTTAAACCTCATAAACTTTATTTTGTACGGCATAGACAAGTACAAGGCCAGGCACAATAAGTGGAGAATAAGCGAGAAAACTCTTTTGACACTTTCAATCTTTGCAGGCATGGGAGGCTTTCTTGGAATGGAAATTTTCCATCACAAGACTCGGGAGAAGAAATTTTACCTTGCCAACCTCATTGGCATGGCTCTTACAATTTATTTAATAAAAAATTAAGGATGCAAAAACTGCATCCTATTTTAATGGTCAATTTCAGCTAAAATATCTCTATTGTCTAACATTTTTAAAATATTTTTTATGTCTAAAATTATTACATTTTCTCTTTTTAATTTTTCCTTAGTTTCCTTTTTTAAGAAAGAAGTGTTAATGAATAATACTGGAGTTATGCCTTGGTACAAAGCAGAAAATTTATTAACCAAAGATTTTACTTCAGATTCTGGTAAAACTTCAATATTATTGTATTTTTTGATTTCAAGGGCATATCTCTTTTTGCCCTTTTTAACATAGAAGTCAAAGGATGAATCATCTCTTGAATTTTTAAATCTTTCAACGCTGTAGCCCGTCCTTTCAAGGGAAATTTGTGCAAGTTTTTCTGCTGTTATTTCTTTATCGAGACTTGAAAGTCCTCGCAAGAGATTTTGTGGGAAAATTTTAAAAATCCCTGTGCAAACTTCTCTGCCTTCTGCTGCAGTTTTATAGTCGAAGCCAATTAACATGCCCTGGACTATTGTAAAGTGTCCATGAGCAAGGGAATTTCTTATGTGGCGAAGGAGGCAGTCAGTTTTTGATTCATTGTCGCCTTTGGTGAGAATTATCTTTTGTGAGTGGGGACAAATTTTCTTTTCATAAAATTTTACAATGTCACTATCAATATAATCTAAGAAGGCAACATCCTTATTTTCTAAATTCATATAGGATTTTAGTATGCCAAAAACAAAATTTTCAAAATTAATAGAAAATGTTAGTTCATTTTGTGGTGACTGGATGGAGTTTATATTTGGAACATACCAAAGGAGGTATTCCAAAGTTTTTGTCATCTCTTCTGTTAGTTTGATGGGTTTATTTTCGTGATAAATTGAATAAGAAACTCTATTTTCGCACTCTTCAAATTCAAATCCAAATCTTTTTAAATTAGGAAGCATTTTTCTCCTTCTCTCTATAATAATTCTAAAGAAAGTATAACACAGATTAATTATTTTTATAAAAGTAAAAAATAGAATTGACATTATTATAAATATCCTATTAAATGAATATAAATATAAAATTAAGATAAAAAATTATGGGGGATTTATGGAAAATTTTGAAAATAATTTTGAAAATATAGAAAAGAAAAAGAAATTTGTCCCAAGTATAGATACGGAACTTAGAAGAAGACAAGTGTCTGTACCTGAAGTGACTTATAGGGCAAGTGGAATAAACTTTATGGGCAAGAGAATAAAATCTCTTATGTTTACCAACGATATTCCCATTATTGTCAACAACAATGCACAGGCAATTATGTCAGTTTATCCTTTTACTCCCCAACTTAAAATTGTTTCTGCTATAATGGAAGTTGCATCTGTTCCTGTCTTTGTTGGCATCGGTGGGGGAACAACATCTGGACTAAGGGCTGTTAATATTGGACTGCAAGCAGAGCTTATGGGAGCGGCAGGAGTTGTTGTAAATGCCCCTATGTCTAATGCTAATATAAAAATTATTTCAAAGGCCCTAGATATTGCCGTCATAGCTACTGTAATTACAAAAGAGGATGACATCAAGGGCAAGGTGAAGGCAGGTGCAAGGATACTTAATATTGCTGGTGGCAAAAATACTGCAGAACTAGTAAAATATACAAGAAAGATAGTTGGAGAAGAGTTTCCAATTATAGCAACAGGTGGTCACACTGATGAGCATATTCTTGCGACTATAGAGGCAGGTGCAAATGCCATCACCTACACACCACAGTCAAGCTCCGGAATTTTTTCTGAAGTTATGGAAAAATATAGACATAATATGAAAGATAAGGAGAAATAAAAACAAAGGAGAAGAAATGGAATTTGGAATTTTATCGATAGTTCCTCCAATAGTTGCCATTGCCTTGGCACTTATAACTAAAGAAGTAATAACTTCACTATTAATTGGAATTTTATCTGGAGGACTTATCTACACTGGCGGAAATATTATTGCCGCCTTGGAAACAGTTTTTGATTTAATGGGAACTAAGCTAGGCGATAATGCCCTAATGCTAGTCTTTTTGACTATGCTTGGCTCTCTTGTAATGGTAATGAACATGGCAGGGGGATCTTTTGCCTATGGGAAGTGGGCAAGCAAAAAGATCAAGAGCAAAAAAATGGCGAAGCTTGCCACAGCTTTTCTTGGAATGTTAATTTTTATAGACGACTACTTTAACTGCCTAACAGTTGGTGCAGTTATGAAACCAATTATTGACGAAAACAAAGTATCAAGGGCAAAACTTGCCCACATAATTGACTCCACTGCAGCGCCTGTTTGTATTCTTGCACCAGTTTCATCTTGGGCAGCTTCTGTAGTTGCAGTAATAGGAGATACTGGTGTAAAAAACCCAATGAGCGTATTTTTATCCACAATACCAATGAATGTCTATCCAATTTTAACATTACTTATGATTTTATATTTTTGTACAACAGATATAGAAATGGGAGTAATGGAAAAGTATGAATTAAATGACACATCAAGAATAATTGAAAAAGAAGAAGTGGGCTATGAATATTCAAAGAATGGAAGAGTTTATGATCTTGTAGTGCCAATTGTAGTATTAATTTTTGTCACAGTAATGATGATGCTAAAGACTGGAGGATTTTTCTCTGATGGAGTGGGAGCAGCCGCTGCCTTTGGCGATGCAAATGTAAACTTGTCCCTAGTCATTGGAGCCTTCTTTGCTATAGTAGTTTCAGCCCTTCTTTATCTTCCGAGAAAACTCTTAAAGTTTGAAGAATTTATGAAAGGAATCGTAGAAGGAATGAAGACAATGGTATCTGCCATAGTAATTCTTTCCCTTGCATGGACTATTGGTGGCATAACAAGTGACGAATTTTTAAACACAGGATCCTACATTGCATCACTAATTTCTAACTCAACAATGCCAATGTGGCTTTTACCAGCAATAATTTTTGTTGTTGGAGCCTTTTTGTCCTTCTCAACAGGAACAGCTTGGGGAACTTTTGGGATTTTAATTCCAATAATGGTGCCAATCCTAATGCACACAGACCACATGCACTTCTTGACAGTTGTTCTTGCAGCAATTTTTTCTGGCTCAGTATTTGGAGACCACTGCTCACCAATTTCTGATACAACAATTTTGTCATCAGCAGGAGCAGGTTGTGACCACATAGCCCATGTGTCCAGTCAGCTTCCCTATGCAATTAGCGTAGGCAGTGCCTCAGCTCTTGCCTTCTTAATATCAGGCATAATAGGAAAGCCTGGACTTACACTTCCAATTGGAATAGTAATTCTTGCAGCAATTGTCTTTGTCCTAAAGAGAATGACAATAAATAAATATTTAAAAAATGAAAATTAATTTTTAAGGCTAACTTTCTAGTTAGTCTTTTTTTATAATTTTTATAAATTTTACAAAGATATAATTTTTGTTAAAAATTTGCATTTAACTATTTAAAAAATCTTTAAAGTGGTATATATTTTAAAGAAGAAAGTAAGGGGTGCATTATGAGCTTTCAAATTGAAAAGAAAAATATTTTAGATTACGAAGTTGACGCAATAGTGAATGCAGCAAATGCTGAATTAAAAAGAGGCGGCGGAGTTTGCGGACAAATTTTTAAAAAGGCAAATGACAAAGAATTAGAAGAAGAATGTAATAAACTTGCACCGATAAAACCAGGCCAATCTGTTATTACAAAGGGTTATAATTTAAAATCAAAATACATAATTCATTCAGTGGGACCAATTTATTTTGATGGAAATCAAGGGGAAAGAGAAACTTTAGAAGCAGCTTATAGGTCTGCCCTATCCCTAGCAGTGGAAAATAATTTAAAGAGCCTAGTCTTTCCACTTCTATCATCAGGCATCTATGGCTATCCCCTTGATGAAGCAGCAGAAGTGGCAGTCTACACCATAAGAGACTTTATAAAGGATAAGGACCTTGATGTGACAATTTCTGCCCTTAACGACAATGTAGTAAAAGTTTTGAAAAAGAAAAACAAAGAATGGATTGAAAGATAAAAACTAGGGAGAAAATAAAAGGGCAAAGCCCAGGAGCCTAAATTGAAGAAATTTGAATTTAACCAGAGATATAAAAAATTATCTCTGGTTTTTTTTGTCCAGAAAAAAATAATATATAAAAAGAAAAACAAACATTAGTAAAAACTAATATCAAGAAAAAGTAAAAAGAAAAGGGAAAAAAATAATAGACAAAAAAGCTTGATAAAACCTAGCACTTAAAAATTTCAAGTGCAATTTTTCAAGAGCAGATAAAGTCTATCAAAGCAGTAAATAATTATAGATACTTATCGATAATAAGCTCTTGACAAAATGACAGAGGGGGGGTAGAATGGAACTAGGTTTAAATACTTTTATCATACATATAAAGGAGGATCTAAGAATAGAAAAATAAGAATGAAAAATTTAAAAGGAGGGACTTAGAGAAAGAAAAATACAAAAAAAGAAAATTAAAAAAGGAAGAAATAACTAAGAAAGGTTAAGGAGGAAATAAATGATAAAAAGAAATAAGATGGGAGGTAAAAAATGAAAGCAAAAAGTAAAAGAATAATGGGGCTTTTACTTGCCCTAGTTATGCTCATAGCTTGTCTACCACTTAATATCATAGAAACCTATGCAGCACCAGGAGATTTGGCAATAGATGTGACAAACTTCCCTGATTATTATTTTAGGGAATATGTAAGAACATTTGATAAAAATACAGACGGGAACTTAGATAAAGAAGAATACGAGGCTGTACAGCATATTAATGTCAAAAGTAAAAGAATTACAAGCTTAAAAGGGATTGAGCATTTTACAAATTTAATTGAACTTAATTGTAGTTATAACCAATTAACAGACTTAGATGTAAGTAAAAACACTAATCTGAAGGATCTTAATTGTGGTGAAAACCAATTAAAAGCCTTAGATGTAAGTAAAAACACTAATCTTGAGACTCTTGATTGTAGTAATAACCAATTAACAGACTTAGATGTAAGTAATAACACTAATCTTAGTGTTCTTTATTGTGGTCAAAGCAAATTAACAGCCTTAGATGTAAGTAATAACACTAATCTTAGTGTTCTTTATTGTAGTCAAAGCAAATTAACAGACTTAGATGTAAGTAAAAACACTAATCTGAAGGATCTTAATTGTGGTGAAAACCAATTAAAAGCCTTAGATGTAAGTAAAAACACTAATCTTAAGACTCTTGATTGTAAAGGTAACAAATTAACAGACTTAGATGTAAGTAAAAACACTAATCTTAAGACTCTTGATTGTAAAGATAACACATTAACAGACTTAGATGTAAGTAAAAACACTAATCTTAAGACTCTTGATTGTAAAGATAACACATTAACAGCCTTAGATGTAAGTAAAAACACTAATCTTGAGACTCTTAATTGTGAAGGTAACAAATTAACAGCCTTAGATGTAAGTAAAAACACTAATCTTAAGACTCTTAAATGTTACGGTAACCAATTAACAGCCTTAGATGTAAGTAAAAATACTAATCTTAAGACTCTTGATTGTGGTAATAACCAATTAACAGCCTTAGATGTAAGTAAAAACACTAATCTTGAGGATTTTAGTTGTAGAGGTAACCAATTAACAGCCTTAGATGTAAGTAAAAATACTAATCTTTCTTGGCTTGATTGTGAATATAACCAATTAACAGACTTAAATTTAAATGACAATCCAGATTTTAGGTTTATAGATTGTAGTAATAACCAATTAACAGACTTAGATGTAAGTAAAAACACTAATCTTAAGACTCTTGATTGTAGTAATAACCAATTAACAGACTTAGATGTAAGTAAAAACACTAATCTTAAGACTCTTTATTGTAGTGAAAACCAATTAAAAGCCTTAGATGTAAGTAAAAATACTAATCTTGGGGCACTTAATTGTAAAGTTAACCAATTAACAGCCTTAGATGTAAGTAAAAACACTGACCTTTATTATCTTGTTTGTCAAAGTAACCAATTAACAAGTTTAGATTTATCTAATAACAAAATAGAAAATTTAATATTTGATAATCAACAATACAATATAAAAGTAATTAAGGGCATAAGAGAATTTAAATATAGTGATTTTCCAGGACAATTTAATAAAGATAAAGTTTTTTATCCAGATGGAGCAAGCTTTGGCGATGATGCTCTTACAGTTAATAGTGACACTACAAATGAAGTAACTTACAGTTATTTAGTTAACAACAATAAAACAATGGATGTCAAATTAATAGTTAACTATATAGAAATTGATCCAGCTCGTGTAGAAAGTATGGTAGTAAAAACACAACCAACAAGACTAGTCTACACAGAAGGAGAAAAACTAGCACTAGCAGGACTAGAAGTAACATTAACAGACAATCAAGGCTTGACAAAAGATGTAGCATTTAAAGACTTTGCAACTTATGGAATCACAGCAAACCCAGCAAATGGTGCAGAATTAGCATTAGCAGACAATGCAAAGAAAGTTACACTAACAAAAGGTAACTTAACAGCAGAAACAAATGCCTTAACAGTAAATGCAAAAGTATTTGATCCAGAACATGTAGAAAGTATGGTAGTAAAAGAACAACCAACAAAACTAATCTACACAGAAGGAGAAAAACTAGCACTAGCAGGACTAGAAGTAAC